>NYWO01000029.1 GCA_002685075.1 Arcobacter sp. | reverse complement strand
TTAAGAGTATTAAAAAGTGTTATAAAAGAGTTAGGATCATCCATTTTTAAATCATCAGGATAAACTACTTCAACACTAGCATTTTTATTTTTTAAGGCCTTTATAATATCATCTGAAACGTCATCTTTCTTAGCAAAAACTAACCATTTTTGCTCTTTTAAATCATCATTTGCATTAGCAAAAACGCTTCTTGTCCAAGAAGGAATAAAACCACGATTTGATACATCTTTAATCATCTCATCTTTGATAGAGCTTGTTTCTGTACCACCACTCATTAAGTTTGTATTATTTGCCCAACAACTAACTCTCTCAAATGAATATCCAGGTAGCGCAATTTTATTTCCTTTATTATTACTATAAAGACTCCAATCAATTTCTCTACCATTTGCCCAAATTTGAGCTATTACGTTATCTAGTGCTTGGATATCATTTGTAGATGTATCTTTTGGATGTCTTGAACTAGGAATAACTAAAGGTTTATCATCAAGTTTTTCTGTGAAACTACGTAATGCAGTAGTTAAAATTGTATTAGCCCCAACTTCAATTACATTACTTGGACTCTTAGATAATAATCCCTCAATATTATCAGAGAAATACACACATTCGCGCATATGAGCTCCCCAATATTCATCATCATTGACTTGGCTCTGGCTCATCCAAGTTCCTGTAACATTTGACATTAAAGGAATCTGTGGTTTATTTCTTTTTAATTTTTTAACTACTTTTGTTAACTCTGACGAGGCCTCACTCATCATTGGTGAATGAAAGGCTTGAGAAACATTAACTTTTTGAGATTTAATCTCTTGAGATTCTAATTCTTCTTGTAGTTTTAATATTGGCTCAACTTCTCCTGAGAAAACAATACTAAGAGGTGTATTTACAACTGCAATTGAAACTTGATTATGTTTTTTTAGTATTTCTTTTGCATCTTGTAATGGCATTAAGGCCGAGAGCATTGTTCCCTCACCTGCTTTTTGCATTGCTCTACCTCTTGCAATAACAAGTTTTAAAGCATCTTCAAGAGAAAATATTCCACTAATAAGTGCAGCTGTATATTCGCCAATACTATGACCAGCAAGTCCGTCAGGCATTATTCCCCAATCCATTAATGTTTTAGCGATTGAGTACTGATGAGCTACAATTAGTGGTTGAGTATAATAAGCATATTCAAATGCATCTGCACCTTTTTCAAAAAGTAATTCTTTAAAATCAACGCCTAATTCTTTATCTAAAATTTCACAACATTCATCAAAATATTTTTTAAATCTTGGTTCATTTTGATATAGTCCTAATCCCATAAACTCATGCTGTGAACCTTGTCCTGAGAAAACAAAAACATTTTTTATATCACTTTGTATTTGTTTTGAACTCAGTTTGCCCACTTTTGTACCATTTGTACTATTTCTTAAAGCCTTAATTGCTGAGTCTTTATCAGTACAAGAGATTCCTACTCTATGATCATAAAAAAGTTTTGTTTCTCTTAAAGTATATTCAATATCATCTAAACTAATATCTGGGTTTTTTTCTATGAAATTGGCTAAAGATAAAGCATTTTCTTTTAATGAGTTTTCACTTTTTGCACTAAGCAAGAAAAGATTATGCTTTTTATCTTCTCTTTCTTCTTTATTTTCATTCTTTTCAAGCTCTGGAGCTTCTTCTAGAATGAAGTGATTATTTGTCCCACCAATTCCTAAAGAAGACACTCCTGCACGTCTAGGAAAATCTCCATCAACTTCCCATTTTTTAAGCTGCGTATTTACATAAAAAGGAGAATTTTCAATATCCATAGATGGATTTGGTTTATCATAATTTATATTTGGTACTAAGGTTTTATGATATAAACATAAACTTGCCTTCATAATCCCAGCCATTCCTGCAGCAATATTACTATGTCCGATATTTGGCTTAATTGAACCTAAGGCACAATATTGTTTTTTATCAGTATATCTTTCATATACATCACTTAAAGCTCTTATTTCAATTGGATCACCTACTAGCGTTCCTGTTCCATGAGCTTCAATATAGCTAATAGTTTCTGCACTTACATTAGCATTTTCTAGTGCTTGAGTTACTGATACTTGTTGCCCTTTAACTGCTGGTGCTGAATATCCTGCTTTTTCAATACCATCATTATTTGTGGCATATCCTTTAATAACTGAATAGATAGTATCGTTATCTCTTATTGCATCTTCTAGCCTTTTAATAACTACAACACCAACACCATCACCTAAAATAGTTCCGCTAGCTTTTTCATCAAAAGTTCTTACTTTTCCATCTAGTGAGTTTATATGCCCTTCAACATATTGATAACCCCCTTGAGGGAAAGTAATACTTGATGCACCTGCAAGAGCAACATCACATTGATGAAGTTCAAGAGATTGACAAGCTGAACTAATAACTGAAAGAGAAGTTGAACAAGAAGTCTGAACTGCTATACTAGGCCCTTGTAAATCAAGCATATATGAAACTCTAGTTGTTAAATAATCTTTATCATTTCCTGTTTCAGTTAAATGATATTCCATAGGATCAGTTGGGTCCATAAAACCACCACCACCTAATTGATGTAATAAATATAGTGGTGAATAAGAACCACCAAAAACACCTGTTCTCTCGCCACTGCCTGGTTTTATTCCTGCATTTTCTAGTGCGTGATAACAAGTTTGTAAAAATAATCTATGTTGAGGATCCATTAAAACCGATTCTTTTTTACTTAAGTTCCAAAAATTCGGATCAAAAAATTCTACTTCATCTATTAATGCACCGTAACGACGATAATTTTCATCTTCATAAACTTCGCTACTTACCCCAATGCTTTCTAAATATTCTTTGCTTAATTCTTTAATAGAACAAACTTCATTACACATATTATCCCAAAACTCATCAACATTCTTAGCACCTGGAAAAATCCCATCCATTCCAATAATTGCTAAATCGCTTGAACCTTTTACAGGAGCTTTATCTTTTGAGCTAGTAATATTATCAAGATGAGCAAGCCCTCCGCCACCTTCTCTTGAATCAATTAGTTCACCAAGACTTTGAACTGTTGGTTTATTAAAAATATCAACAACTGAAACTTGAATATTAAGCTTTAGCGAAAGCTGGGAACATATTTTAACTGCTAAAAGAGAATGCCCACCTAAATCAAAAAAGTTATCTTTTACTGAACTTACAGGAGTACCTAAAACTTCTTGCCACACGTCTATAATAACTTGCTCATTTTGTGTTCCACCAATCTTTGGTGCATTTTCTATTGCCTTATATGCTTCTTCATCAGGATCTGGTAATTTTTTTCTATCTAATTTACCTGTAACACTATTAAGTGGCAATTCATCAAGCACTATTAAATAAGATGGTACTTCATAATGAGGTAAGTTTTCTTTTAAATGCTCTCTTAGAGATACTATTAATTCATTATCTTCCATGCTTTTATTGCTTACTAAATACGCTACTAATGCATCAGGCTGTTTTGTTTCAGGGTTATCTTTTGTAACTAAAACACATGAGTTAATTCCACTATGATCATTAATAGCGGCTTCTACTGCACCAGGAACAACCGTATAACCACGAAGTTTAATCATAAACTCTATTCTACCTTTTATTTCTAACTCTCCATTTGGTAAGAACCGTCCTGCATCCCCTGAACGAAACATAATTGAGCCATCATTTTTAATACTATCTTTTACAAATCTCTCATCAGTTTTTTCTTTATCTTTTAAGTATCCTCTAGCAAGAGAATCACCTGCTACATAAATCTCAGCACTAACACCTTGTGGAACTGGGTTTTGTTCTTCATCTAATAGATAAATGCTCACGTTTGACATTGGTTTTCCAACACTTGAGAACTTAGGTGAGTACCTTTCATCTAAAAGTGCTAAATCATAAGTACAAATATCATGTGTTTCTGAAACAGAATAATCATTTAAAAGTTTGCAATTTGGAAAAACTTCAAAAAATCTATTTCGCAACGTAGTTGGAACAACTTCACCATTTAACCATACTATTTTTAAGCTAGCTAAACGATTTGTTAAATCTAAATTAGGAGTATTTAAAATTTGTTCTAATAATGAAGGGGTAAAAAGTACTCTTGTAATTTTATGCTCTTCTAAAAAGCTAACTAACTTCCACGGATCGTAAATTGAGCTATCAGGTATAACATAAGTAGGAAATCCTTGAAGTAAGGCACGAATAGCTTCCCATACAAAAAAGACATTACAAGCTTCCCTTTCATTTTGAGAATATGGATAATAATTATATCTCCAATAATACGAATTTACTGCACCTCTATGAGGACAAATAATTCCTTTTGGCTCACCTGTTGTACCTGAAGTCATAACACAATATGCAAGGGAATCAATACTTGGTTTTTCTTGATTTGAATAAAGCTCTGGAAGATTTTCGTCTTTAAGTCTTTCTTGCCACTTTTCATCTAAACATATTATTTGCTCATTTTGTGGCAAGAATTCAATATAATCTTTTGTAGTTACTATAACTTTTGGCTCGGCCTTTTTTAATGCTTTTTTTAACAATTCTGTTGGATAAGCAACCTCTAAAGGCATATATGCCCCACCTGCTTTTAAAATTCCTAAATATGCAATTAAATATTCAACTGAGCTTTGGGTGTAAATCCCACCAATCTCGTCAACACCTAAACCTAAAGTTTGCAATTTCCTTGCTAATAAATCAGTTTGTTCGTCTAATTCTTTAAAGCTTAGTTTTTTATCAACATCTACTACTGCAATTTTTTCTGGATTTTTTTGTGCTTGTTCTTTAAAAAGTTCATGTAAACACTTCTTTGGATAATCTGCACTCTGGCCTTCCATAATTGAAAGTGGAAGCGCTTTTAAATCTTGTTCTAAATCTTTTACAATATCATCAAAAAGAATATCTTGCTTTGAAAGTGTATAAAAATGATCGCCATCGTATTCTTTAATTTTATATTCACTATTTGTATATTTTTTCCATTTTTGGATATCTTGTTCATTTAATAATGGATCAGTTTTCCCAAAAGTTGCAGTTATTGGAATATTTAAAGCATTGCTTTTTTCGTACTCATAAGTTTCTGAAAGTTCAAAATCAGCTCTAAGCGGTGGTAGAATAAAATCAAGTAATTCTTTATTCTCAAGCACATCTTCAGGTAATAAACCAAGCTCTAAGATTTTGTTCATTAAATCTTCATCACTAAGTGTATACATAGGTTCAGTCTCTTTAGAATGCTGCGGAGTCTTATGAGCTGAAAGAATTAATCTAAGTGGTGGCATAATGCCTTGCTTTTCAATCTCTTTTGCAACTTCGTAAGCAACTAAAGCACCTACACTATGACCAAACATAACATAAGGTTTATCTGAAATTTGAGCTATTACATTAGAAATTTGATCACGGAGTTCAGGCATATTACAAATTGCGTCTTCTTCTCGTCTACTTCCACGACCTGGAAAACAAAGCGCATAGACCTCAATGAAATCAGCTAATTTCTCTGCCCATTCTTTATAAGTATGTGGGCCTCCTCCACCATGTGGAATACAAATCAAACGAATCTTTGCATTTTCTCTAGCTTCATAGCAACTTATCCAAGGGGTGTTAGTATTTGTTATAACAGACATATTTTTTTCCTTAAAAATGGTAAACTTTAACAAGTAGTAAAATTCTGCAATAATTTTGACTCTAAGATAATAAAGTCAATAAGTTAAGACAGCAAACTTTTAATATTCTAAAAAAACTGAAATATTAAAAAGTTTATATAAAAGATAGATATAAATTTTATAAATAATTAGTAAAATTATATCTTATATAATATTAATTTTATTATAACTCATTATAATAGTTTTTGATAATATAATCAATTATAAACATATAAGGTAAAGCATGTCAAAAACTTTTGAATTTCAAGATCAACTTCAAACATTACCACTATCAAATTTAGATGATGCTGGTAAAAACTTTTTAAATTGGGTTGAACCCTTAGTTACAAATGAACAATTGAATACAACGAAAAGTAATTTAGAAAATTTTATGAGTAAAGATGGTCGCATCCTAGAAAAAAGATTAGAAGAATGGTCAGAACAAAATGAAGGTAATTGGCTATCTCCACTTTGGAAAGATATGTATTTAGATATTAGAGAACCTGTTGCTATAGATGTTAATTATTTTGTTAAATTAATTACTGAACATCTTAAAAATAAATATACTAGCAATGATATTGCAGGAGTTATCATATATAAATTTATGGAGATATATGAAAGTATTTCAGATGAAAATTTTGAACCTGAAAAAATCAAAGATATACCTCTTTGTATGGCTGGATATAAAGAAATGTTTAAAGCAACAAAAATACCAAAATTAAATCGTGATGAATATATTGTAAAACCAAAAACTACAAGAACACATATTATTATAATGTATAAAAATCACATGTTCAAGGTAAACTTGACTAATGAAAATGGTAAAAGACATCCATCTAAGATGATTATAAATACATTAAACAATCTATTAAATTCTAAAATTGAAATTAATGATACAAATATTGGGATTCTTACTACAGCTTACAGAGATAAAGCAGCTTTATTACTTGAAGAAATTATTTCAATTGATAAAAATAATGATAATTTTGAAGTACTTAAAGATGCGCTATTTTTAGTATGTATGGATGAATCATCAGAAACTTTTTATGACTTTGGGAAAAGTTTAATTGGGTCAAATGAAAACAATAGATATTTTGATAAAAATGCACAATTAATATTTAGTCAAAATGGTGATTTTGGATTTAACCTTGAGCATACAGCTGCAGATGCTGGTACATGGATTAACCTAATTAATATAGCTTATGAAGAGCTAGATAATATAGACCAACATCTTGATAATAAATCAAAAGAAAGTATTCAATACGAACAATTAAACTGGGAATTACCAACAGCGATAAAGACACAATTAAATCAATTAAGAACTAAACATATTCAAAAAACTGAAGATATTAACTTTCAAATTATGCATTTTAAAGATTTTGGAACTCGTAAAATAAAAAGTTTAAAATATAGTCCTGATGCATTTTTACAATTAGCACTTCAACTTGCACAATATCGTACTTTTGGTAAACTAAAGAGTACTTATGAAGCTGTAGCTAATAGATCTTATTTAAATGGTAGAACAGAATGTACCAGACCAATTTCAGTAGAACTTTTAGATTTTGTTAAAACATTTGACAAAAATGATGCAGATACAAATACACTAAAAGAACTGATGAATGCTGCATGTAAAAAACAAAGTAGTAGAATCAAAGATTGTTTAGGGTCAAATGGTGTTGAGAGATATTTTTATGCAATGAGGAATATGTATACACTTTTTGGTGAGGAATTAAATATAAAAGAAATGCCTGAGTTTTTCAATGATTTTGGATATAAAGAACTTACATATAATTTTATTTCAACTAGTAGAATAGAATCTAAATATTTTGATCTTGGTGGTTTTGGACCAGTTGTAGAAGATGGTTATGGTTTTTGGTATAACTTACTTGATGAGAGAATTGATATGAACTTAATTACTAGAAAAAGTGTAAATAGTGAGAATATGAAAACTTTTAGTAATGCTATTATAAAAGCATTACGTGATTTAGCAGAATTCTCTGCTAGATAATTTTATTTCAAAATAAGGGAAAATCAACCCTTATTTTAATAAGTATTACTTATCTACTTTAGGTTCTTTTTGACCACTCACATCATTATCAATACATTTCTTAATCTCTATTTGGATTATAATAAACTGCATCGGTTGCTACTTGTATCTTTTTATTAACTGTAGCCTCTAAATCTATTTCTTACGTAGAGATATCTGTAACAACAATAAACTTATATTTTCCATCAACAGCAATCTGAGTTCAGAGGAGACTAACTTCTCCATTTTTTATTTCGCTTAAAAACATATATTATTAAGATAATCTTCTAATATTATTTATGATAATATATTATCAAATATAATACATATAAATATGTAAAATATCAAAGAAAGATAATTAATGAAAAAACTAATATTGTTTATAGCACTTGTATATAACTTATTTGCATCAGGTAAAATAGAAAATAAGGCCATATTATCAAGTAGTAACTTTACAAATATTGAAAAAGAATATATATCTTCAAATAAAGTTACTTTTGGAATGCTAATAGATTATTATCCCTTTAGTTTTAAAGAAAATGGCAAAATATCTGGATTTTCATATGATTATATAAATTTATTAATAAGTAAAAGTGGTCTAAAAATAAATATTGAAATGGATAACTGGACAAATAATTTAAATAAATTTAAAAATAAAGAAATTGATTTAATTGATGTTATATCTTATAAAAAAGATAGAGACTCTTTCACAAATTTCTCAAAACCATATTTTGAAATACCAAATGTAATCTTTGCTAGAAAAGGAGAGATTAATAACTATACTGGTTTTGAATCTTTAAAAGGTAAAAAAGTTGGTATTACTAAAGATATTTATTATTACAATAATATAAAATCTCTTGGACTTTTTGAACTTGTGGAATTTGAGAAGTCAACAGATAAGATGAGAGCATTAGCGCATGAAAAAGTTGATGCAATATTTAACAACCTTATTAGTGGACAAAAGTTTATTAAGAAAGCAGGCTATTCAAATATAAAAATTCTTCAAGAACTAGATAATAATATAGTTAAAAAAGAAGATTTAAGAATAGGTGTTAAAAAAGAAAATGAAATTTTATTTTCTATAATAAATAAATCAATGGAAGCAATAACACGAGAAGAAAAAGAAACTTTATACAATAAATGGTTTAGTGCAAAAGTCAAAGAACAAACTCATGAAAATACTATTTCTCTTAGTGATGATGAAAAAAGATATTTAAGAGAAAAGAAGCAACTTAATATGTGTATAGATCCAGATTGGTTACCATTTGAAAAAAATGAAAATGGCAAATATATCGGGATGAGTGCTGATTACTTTAAAATATTTAAAAAAAGTATAAATATACCTATCAATATAGTTCAAACAAAAACATGGTCAGAATCATTGAAATTAGGTCAAAAAAAAGAGTGTGATATATTTTCTCTTATAATGGCAACACCCCAAAGAGTAAAATATCTTAACTTCACACAAGCATATTTAAAAACACCTCTTGTAATTGCAACAAATAATAATGAACTATTTATCTCTAATCTTTCTGAATTAAAGAATAGAAAAGTAGGTATTGTTAAAGACTATACATATGCAGAGATTCTAAAAACAAGAAATCCAAATATGAATTTTATTTATGTACAAAATGTAAAAGAAGGTTTAGAAAAAGTTGAAAATGAAGAACTTTTTGCTTTTATTGGAAGTCTTGCTACTGTAGGATATCAACTTCAAAATAATTATATTGGTCAATTAAAAATTGCAGGAAAGATTGATGAGAAACTTGAATTAGGTGTTGGGACAAGAAAAGATGAACCATTGCTAAAATCTATTTTTGATAAAGCAATTTCAAAAATATCAACAGAAGAACATCAAAATATATTAAATAAATGGGTATCTATTAACTATCAAGAAGGAATAAAACACCAAACAATGTGGAGATATTTAGGTATTTTAATCATCATAACATTAATTATAGTTTTGTTATATAGACAGTATTTATTGAAAGATTTAAATAAAAAGCTTAATGAAAAAGTAAAAATGGAGATTAATAAAAATATAGAAAAAAATGAGATACTTGCTCAACAAAGTAAAATGGCTGCAATGGGTGAAATGATAGGAAATATTGCTCATCAATGGAGGCAACCATTATCAATGATTTCTACTGTTGCAACAGGTACTAAAATGCAAAATGAGATAACTCCTTTGAGTAATGATCAGTTAAATTCTTCCCTTGATACTATTAATGATTCTGCACAATACCTTTCTAAAACTATTGATGATTTTAGAAACTTTTTTAATCCAAGTAATAATATTATTAGCAAATTTTATATCACTGATACAATAAGCAAAGCTTTAAATATTATTAAAGCTCAATTTATTTCTAAAGATATAGAAATAATAGAAAAAATAGAAAACTTTGAATTAATATCAAGAGAAAATGAGTTAATACAAGTTTTAATAAATATTCTTAATAATGCAAGAGATAGCTTAATTACAAAAGAAAAAGATAGAAGATTGATTTTTATAACTACATATAAAATAGAAAATAATATATATATTGAAATACTAGATAATGGAAATGGGAAAGAAGAAGCTATTATAAATAGAATTTTTGAACCATATTTTTCTACAAAACACAAATCTCAAGGTACAGGGATCGGATTATATATGAGTGAAGAGATAGTAACAAAACATTTAAAGGGTAGTCTCAGTGTAATAAATGAAAAGTATACTTATGAAGGTATCAATTATACAGGGGCTAAATCTGTAATAAAAATAGATATAGAAGTGTAGCTGTATTTTGATCTGGTTACCCTAACTAGGACATATAAATGGGGTTGATAGAACAATTAAAAAAGGAACTATTTTGCATACAGAAATGCAATAAAAATATTTAAACAAAAGAATAAAACTAAATAGAGATATAAGTGTACAAAACAATGATTCTGGAGCTTATTTTAAAATAGTGTTAAAAAAACTTACTTAGATATTAAATTCAATATCTAAGGTAAAATTATACTTCTAAACAATTACTAAATAATTCTTATGATACAATCAAAATAACCAAAAAAATAGGATACATCTTGAATAAACTACAACTAATAATCTCTATTGCTTCTACAAAAACACTATTATTAAAAGCTATAAAGATTGCTTTGATTGTTGGAATTATTCTAAATCTAATTAATCAAGGTGAAAAGATATTTATCTTGGCATTTGAAGATATAAACTATTATAAGTTTTTTCTAACATTTATTGTTCCTTTTAGTGTGTCAATGTATACAGCAATTACAATGAAATTGAGTTTTCATGTTGGAGAAAAAGTAATAGAAGATACTATTTTAAAGTGTAAGAACTGTAATAATAAATTAGAAATCAAAAAAGAACAAACTATACCATTTTGCAAAAACTGCAATGAAAAAACTCAATGGAAAATAAGCTAAAGCAAGGATAAAAGATGTCAATAGTAGAAATAGAATCACAAGAGTTACAAGAGTTAAAACAAAAAGCAGAGCTTTTTGACAAGTTAAATTTAAATGAGTCATTAAATATAGCTCAAGATATTACAAATAATGCAATAAATGTAAATAGCGCTTCTAAAACAAGATTATCTGAAGTTGAAAATATTGAGCAGTTAGTAAATATTTTTATTAATCATTCAAATGAAATACAAACTATGTCTGATGACTCTTTAAACTCTGCAAAATTAGCATCACAAGAAAGTACAAATATTATAACTTTAGTTCAAGAGTTATTTGACTTAATTAACAATATGTCAAAAGCAATAGATGAGTTTTCACATACAATTGAAGAGTTAAATGAAAAAAACAATTCAATTACAGACTTAGTAAAAGAGAATGATAAAATCTCAATGCAAACAAATCTATTAGCTATAAATGCAGCAATTGAAGCATCTAAAGCAAAAGAGTTTGGAAGAGGTTTTGCTATTGTTGCAACTGAAGTTAAAAAACTAGCTGCTTCTTCAAAAGAATCTACATTAAATATTGGAAATGAAATAGATAACATCAAACAAATGACAAGTTCAGTTACAAATAAAAATGAAGCTGTTCAAGTTTTAGTAAAAAATAGTGTAGAAATTTCTAAAGATGCAATATTAAAACTTAAAAATCTTATTGAAGTAGCAAATCAAAATAGTGAAAATTCCAATACAATATCATGTAATGTAAACCAACAATTACAAAGCTCAGATACAATTAAAAATAAAATCCATAATGTAGTTGAAGATACTAGAAAAGCAATAAACGGTTCACAAACAAATATCCAATTAGGTCAAGTACTTATTTCAAATTTAGAAAACTAGTTTTTGCTTAAAAAAGAGTGGATAATTATGATCATGAGGATAATTTAACTTACGATTTTGAAACGAAAGAATTGTATCATATCGTTTAGCAGTCAAGAGTTAATTTTCTTCAAATATACTTATACTCTAGCTAATATTAGCTTCAAGGAACTCTTACTTAAAGTTAGTACAATACATATTAGTATTAGATAGATTGTGTTATATAAATTAACACTCTATTAAAAGGTAAATTATGAAAACACAACATATCGAAGATATTATTGATATGCAAGATGAATTACTTGAAATATCAGAAATTGAAAAAATGATTAGTGATGAAGAGATTTTAGAAATGTATGAAAATAAATATTCAAATAAACTTTATTGCTTAGTTATGAAATCATTAACTCATGAAGTTTATACAAAAGAAAATATTGCTAAAAAAACTTTTGAAAGAATTATTATACATTTAAATACATTGAATAAAAAACTAAATAGAAATGTAGGACTTCTTGTAGCAACTTTAGATTACCTGCAAAATATAATAAAAACACTAGATGAACCTAAAATAATAGAAGAAAATAAGAGTGATGTTTTACTCGAAACATCTACAATTGACGAGCTTACAACTCTTTATTTACGTGATATTTTTGATATAACTATAATAAAAAGAGTTGCAGAATCAAATAGAAGTAAAACACCTATTTCACTAATTATGTTAGATATAGATGATTTTAAAGTTATAAACGATACTTATGGACATCAAAAAGGTGATTTTGTACTTAATAAAATTGGTGAAGAAATAAACTTATCTGTAAGACAAATGGATATGGCAGCTAGATATGGTGGAGAAGAATTCGCAATTTTAATGCCAGAAACAAGAATATCTACAGCTTCAAAAATTGCACAAAGACTACGAAAAAAAATTAAAAATATTGACTTTGAAGAGTTTAAAGTAACTATTAGTTTAGGAGTTAGTCAAAGTGATGATGAGATTAATACAGCACAAAAACTAATCGAAATAGCAGATACATATTTATACAAAGCAAAAGAAAATGGCAAAGATAGAGTAGAAATATATGAAAAAAGTAATTAATAGCTTAAGGAGACTGTATATTTAAACTCTACATAATCTAAACTATCAACTACTTTATGAACTATTTCTGTTTCATTAAGTACCCTATTTTCAATTGAAAACAACTTTCCTATCATCTCATTTTTATATATAGTTTTAAATAAATTCACCTTTGTAATTTTACAAATTTCATTTGGTTTTTCTTTAAATAAAACTCCATTCCTTCAAAGATTGTTGTTAAAACTGGTATTATCACTGTTAAATTATTTTCTGAAATGATGAAAAAAGAAATAAATGAAAATATTACAAAATAATTTTTTGATAAATACTGTCTTTTATTGTTTAATGTAGCTTCTAAATTTATTTTTTTTAATTCTATTTTGTTATTTTTAATTTATTTTGGCTAAAAATTAATTATACATAATATGACCTTTCATAATAAACTTCTTAAAATTTATGTAATATTACAATATTACAATTATTAATATAAGTATTTTTATGTATAATTATTATATGGAAAGTATCTTATACCAAACAAGAGAATTAGTATGTTTAAGAAAATTATTTTAATTATTTTATCATTTAAAAATAATTGTGATTTTAAGATAAAGAGTAGTAGTAAGATAATATGACAAATAAAATTGGAAAAGTATTATTCAAAAAAATCTTTATTTGGTATACTTTAATAGCCATAATATTAACATGTTATCAAATATACAGTGAATATATCACATATGACAAAGCTTTAAATAATTCTTTATATAACACAGAAAAATCATTAAAAAAAGCCCTTTCAAGTGCTGTATGGAACCTTGATGATGAATTAACAAAAGTAACTGTTGAGTCAATAGTTGAATTAGATAATATCCTTGGTGTTAAAATCACAGATCCAAAAGGCTCATTAGTATCAAAAGTTGGAAATACAGAAAATATTAAAAAAGTCATTTCTCATAAATTTGAATTATATCATACAAAAGAATATATTGCAGATGTTATATTGTTTTCATCACAGAATATAACTTTTCAAAATATGAAAAACAATGTAAAAGTGATCTTAATAAATGCTCTTTTAAAATCTATTTTCTTGTTATTAGTTATTTATTATTTTACAAATAAAATGATTACTCAAATATTATCTAAGTTAACACAGGCTTTAAATAGTACAAGTTTATCAAATAATAGTAAAATTACTTTTGATGAATTAAGTAAAGATAATGAAATTTATACTTTAATAAAAAGTTTTAATGATATGAATGACCGATTAGAAAAAGAGGTTCATAAAAACAAAGAGCTGCAAGATTTAAGATTAAAAGCAATGGGAGAATTACTTACAAATATTGCACATCAATGGAGACAACCACTAGCTGTAATATCAACTGCTGCAACAGGTACAAAATTTTCCAAAGAAATGGGAGAATTAACAGACGAAGATTTTAATAGAGCAATGGATTCTATTAACAACTCAACCCAACATCTTTCTAAAACTATTAATGATTTTAGCACCTTGTTAAAAAAAGATAGTATTCAAAAAGAATTTTTAATATCTAGTCCAATTAATAAAGCACTGGATATATTAAATACTCTGTTAAAAACTCAGAATATTCAGATAATAAAAAATATAGAAAATATATCTATTATATCATCAAAGAATGAACTTGTAAAAGTATTATTAAGCTTGTTAAACAATTCTAAAGATGCTTTAACTAATCTAGAAGATGAAAAAAAATTAATATTTATAAAAGCATATAAAAAAGACGAAAAAACTATAATAGAAGTAAAAGATAATGCAAAAGGAATAAAAGAAGAAATTTTAAATAAAATGTTTGAGCCATATTTTACAACAAAACATCAAGCTCAAGGAACAGGATTAGGATTATATATAAGTCAAAATATATTAACAAATAATTTACATGGCTCAATTAGTGTTACAAATATTAAGTACGTATATAAAGGTATTGAATATAAAGGTGCAAATTTTACAATAGAAATATGATATACTTTTAGAGTAAATAACTTAATTAAAGAGCTTAATAAATGAGGATCTAATGAAAAAGAATAAAAAGATAACTTTAATATTCTTATTACTTTTGTTTACAACAAGTACTTATGCTATAAATTTAAAATTTGGTATTTATACTTCTGACAAAGCTTCAGTTATGTATAAACAATTTAGTCCAATTATTAAATATTTAGAAAAAGATGCAAAAAGACAAGGCCTTGATATAAAAATCTCTATTAAAATTTATCCATCTTATGAAAGTGCATTAGAAGGTATTGTAAGAGGAGATTATGATTTTGCACGTTTTGGACCTGCAACTTATATCCTAGCAAAACAAAGAAATGATGCTATAAAACTTCTGGTAAGAGAAGAACAAAAAGGCAAAAAAGTGTTTAATGGAATATTCATTGTAAAAGAAGATTCTTCTATAAAAACTTTACAAGATTTAAAAAATAAAAGTTTTGCTTTTGGAGATAAACGTTCAACAATAGGAAGGTACCTAGCTCAAGATGAATTATTAAAAGCAAACATAACATCAAAAGACTTAAAAGAATATGACTATTTAAATAGACATGATAAGGTTGCTCTAGCTGTCGCTTTTGGAAGCTTTGATGCAGGAGTTGTAAAAGAAAGTTCATATAAAAAATATAAGTATAGAGGATTAAAAGCTATTTCAAGTTTTCAAAATATTACAAAACCATGGTTAGTAAGATCAGGACTTAATGATAAAATTTATAATACATTAAAAGAATCCTTATTAAATTTAAAAGATGAAAGAATTTTAAAATCTATTAAAAAAACTGCTTTTATTGAATCAAGAGATGAGGACTATGCTGTTATTAAAAAGAGTATAGAAAACTCAAGTAAATTCTAATGAAATTAACTTTCAAAATCACAGCTACAGTTTTAATAACGGTAATATCTTTATTAACATTTTTTGGATTTTTTATAATCAAAGATGAAAAAAATTTCCTTGAAACACTGCAAGATAGACAAGGTAAAACAATAGTTAATACAATTTCTATTTCTATTTTAGATTCAGTATTATTAAACGATTATGCTGCTATTGACACTATTGTTGAAAATATTTCACAAGCATATAAAAATATAATCTCAATACAAGTATTAATGAATGAAGAAGTTGTATCTGAAACTTTTAAAGATGAGATGAGTAAAGATAAAACAAGTTCTTTTAAATCAAATGTTCTAATTAACGATGAAGTTTTAGCAAAAGTTGTTATTACAATCTCAAAATTAGATGACTCTAGACTTATAAATAACAGAGTTAAATATATCATATTTATATCTTCACTTATCACTTGTTTATTAATTTTAGTACTAATCCTAATAATAAAATATTTACTTATTAATAAAATAAATTTTATTTCAAAAAGTACACAACAAATAAAGTTAAATAATTTACATAAACCTATAGAAATAAACACAAATGATGAGTTTAAAGACTTAGCAAACAATATAAATGAGATGACAAAACAACTAAATAAGGAAATCCAAGAAAACAAAAGTAAAACAAAACTTCTATCAGAACAAGCAAAAATGGCTTCCTTAGGTGAAATGCTAGGTAATATCGCACATCAATGGAGACAACCTTTAAGTGTAATCTCTAGTGCAGCAACTGGGACAAGATTTCAAAAAGAAATGGATATGCTAGAAGACAAAGATTTTTATAGAGCAATGGACTCAATAAATAACTCTGCACAATATCTATCACAAACAATTGAAGACTTTAGAGGTTTTTTTAATCCAAAAAATAGAAAAGTAAAAGAATTCCAAATTTCTAAAACTATTGATAAAGTGTTAAATATTATAAATGCACAATTTGTTGCTAAAGATATAACAATAATAAAAAGCATAGAAAATATTACTTTTAAATCTATTGAAAATGAGATTATCCAAGTTTTAATAAATATATTAAATAATTCAAAAGATGCACTAATTGATAAAGAAATAAAAAATAAATTAATTTTTATAAATGTATATAAAAAAGATGAGACTATATATATAGAAGTGTTAGATAATGCAGGTGGAATAAAAGACGATGTTATAGATAAAGTATTTGAACCTTATTTTACAACTAAACATCAATCTAATGGTACGGGTATTGGCTTGTATATGAGTCATGATATTGTAATAAATCATTTAATGGGAAGTCTTAGTGTTTCAAATGAAGAGTTTGAACATAAAAGTGTCAACTATATCGGTGCTAAGTTCACAATTGCAATGTGAGTTGAAATTAAAAAACATTAATCCTATTGCAGATAAAATAAATGCACTCTTCTTTTTCTTCAAATGCATCTATTTATATTATGTTAATATTTATTAAAAATATCGATTAGGGCTAAGGTTCTTTCTTTTGAAACTTCATTCTTTTCAAGAATGTCTGAAATCATTGCAATTCCAGATGCTGCTTTTGTTTTAGCTACATCAGCTATATTCTCAATAGTAATCCCACCAATAGCAACTATAGGATAATCTACATTTAAAGACCAAGATATTAAATCTTCTGTACCAACAGTATCATAAACTAATTTTTTAGAAATAGGTACATAAATAGGCCCAATAGCTAAATAAGAGGGCTCAAATTCTAATGCAATATCAATCTCTTTTGGTGTATGAGTACTAATTCCTAAACGAATTCCTGCATCAAGTATAGCTTGAACATCTGCATCTTGGATATCTTCTTGTCCAAGATGAATACCATATACTTTATGTTTTATACCCAATTCCCAAAAATCATTTAGAAAAAAACGTGCATTGTAAGCTTCAGAGATTTTAATTGCTTCAATAATTTCATCTTCAAGTTCTTTTCCTTGAAAAGCATCTTTAGTTCTTAATTGTGCTGTTGTAATACCTACTTCATAAAGAGGTTTTAATTTGTAAGCACGATCAACAATAGGATAAATACCTAAAGGTGTTTCATCACATTTTGGAAATTTCATATTAATCCACCTGATGCCAAAATGGCGTTCCAATTGTAGGAGTTGAAGCAGAGGCAAAATCTCTTTTTCGCATTACTCCTGCTTCATATCCTAAACGTCCTGCTTCAATTGCTAATCTAAAAGCATTTGCCATTTTTACAGGATCTTGAGCTAAGGCAATTGCAGAGTTTAAAAGTACTCCATCATATCCAAGCTCCATAGCTTTTATTGCATGAGAAGGCTTTCCAATACCTGCATCTATAATTAACTGCAAAGAAGGGAATTGTTTACGTATAGCAATTAAATTATCTGGATTCATTAATCCCTTTCCTGAACCAATCTGTGAGCCCCAAGGCATAATGATTTTACAACCAACATCTGCTAAACGCTTTGCAACAACTAAATCATCTGTTGTATAAGGAAAAACTTCAAAACCTTCTTTTATAAGTATTTCAGCAGCTTTAACTGTTTCAAAAGGATCTGGTTGCAAGTTGTATTGGTCACCAATAACTTCAAGTTTTATCCAATTTGTTCCAAAAACTTCTCTAGCCATTTGAGCTGTAGTAATAGCTTCTTTTGCACTATGTGAACCTGCAGTATTCGGTAAAACATGAATATTTAAATCTTTTATAATATCCCAAAATTGTGAAGCCGCATCTTCACCCTCACCTGCTGCTTGTCTTCTTAAAGAAACAGTTACTATTTGTGCACCTGAAATCTTAATAGCATCTTCCATCTTAGCAGGACTTGGATAAAGTGCTGAGCCTATTAGAAGTCTACTTTGAAGTGTTTTCCCACCTATTTCCCATAACTCATTATTCATTTGTTCCTTACTTGTATTTTTATTATTCATCTTTTTAACCACCTTGTACAGGGGCAAGTATCTCTACTTTGTCATTATTTTTAATCATAGTACTTTCGTAAGAATCAAGTGCTACAAAAGTACCATTTAATGCAAAAGCAAACCATTTTTGTTTATATTTAAGTTCTTCAATTAAATTATTAACATTCATTTGAGAACTTACTGTTCTTTTTTCTCCATTTACGATGACTTCTATCATTTGTTTATTCCTTGATTTAATGCTTGTTCTACAATTGCAGGAGCTAATAAATATCCATGTCTATAAAGACCATTAATTATTGTGAGTTTATCTTTTTGTTCAATATTTGGCAAGTTATCTTTTAATGCAGGACGACAATTTGTTAACATTTTTACTATCCTAGCTTCTCCAAAACCTGAGTGAACACTGTACACAGCAGATAAAAGTTCCAAAGAAGAACGTACAGACATAGGAGTTTTATCTTCACTTTCTATTTCTGTAGCACCTATTACATATCTATTATTTTTTCTAGGAACAATATATATTTTATATCTAGGATGAAGCATACGTGTAGGTCTAGTAATATTTATTTCAGGAGCATCTAACCAAAGAACTTCTCCTCTAACTCCACGTAAACTTTTCAACTGTTCTTTTGCACCTAAACCTCTTGCATCAAATACCCAATCAAAGTGCTTTTTCTCATCATCAACACATATTAAACCAGAAGAAACTTCGCTTACTTTACTCTCTTCATTCCAAGTTACATAATCATGTGCTAATAAATAATCACTTGAAGCTTTCATAAATCTTTGAGCATCTACTTGACCTTCTTGAGGAATAAAAAAAGCTTTACTATGTTGGGCTAAGTCGGGTTCTAGTTTTGTAATTCCTGATTTATCAAGTAATTGTATTTTTGAAGATTCTTTTACCTTAGCTTTTAAAGTTCCTATAAAATGTTCTAGTTCACTATAATCTTGAGGATGTGCTGTAATAATACTACCTTTTTGCTCATAAGCATCAGGTATTTCTACTTGCTCTAATAAATCTGGCCATAAAACAATAGAACGTTTACCATGATCAAAGATACTAGATTCGGCACTTTCTAACTCAGCAAATACAGCAAGCATCCCTGCTGCTGTATTTCCTGCTGCTTTTTCTCCGTAAGCTGTATCTGAATCAAAAAGTGTAAGTGTGTGTCCTTGTTGTAAAAGATTTAAAGCTAATACTCTTCCAACTAATCCGACACCAGCAATTCCAATATTCATTCACTTTACTCCTGTGTAATTTTATTTGCTTCTACATAAACCTCAGAACCCATTTCTTTAAACTTTTTAGACATTTTATTCATGCCTTCTTGTTTTGCAAACTTTACATCTTTACCAAGTTCATGAGCATAATCACGTACTTCAGCTGATATTTTCATAGAACAAAATTTTGGTCCACACATAGAACAAAAATGTGCTACTTTTGCAGATTGTGCAGGAAGTGTTTCATCATGATATTCTCTTGCACGCTCAGGATCTAAACCTATATTAAATTGGTCAACCCATCTAAACTCAAATCTAGCTAATGACATAGCATCATCTCTAGCTCTTGCACCTGGATGACCTTTAGCTATATCTCCTGCATGTGCTGCAATTTTATAAGTAATTAAACCTTCTTTTACATCATCTCTATTTGGTAATCCTAAATGTTCTTTTGGCGTTACATAACAAAGCATTGCACATCCATACCAACCAATCATAGCAGCACCAATACCTGATGTAAAATGATCATAACCAGGAGCAATATCAGTTGTTAGGGGTCCAAGTGTATAAAATGGTGCTTCATGACAAACTTCAAGTTGTTTATCCATATTTTCTTTTATCATATGCATTGGCACATGTCCTGGACCTTCAATGATAGTTTGAACATCATGTTTCCAAGCAATTTTAGTTAATCTTCCAAGCTCTTCAAGTTCACCAAATTGTGCTTCATCATTTGCATCAGCACCTGAACCTGGACGTAAACCATCTCCTAAAGAGAATGTTACATCATATGTTTTCATAATCTCACAAATATCTTCAAAGTGTGTATTTAAAAAGTTTTCTTTATGATGATGAATCATCCATTTAGCCATAATTGCTCCACCACGACTTACAATTCCTGTTACACGTTTTGCTGTCATTGGAACATGATGTAAAAGTAGTCCAGCATGAATTGTGAAGTAATCAACACCTTGCTCTGCTTGTTCTATTAAAGTATCTCTAAATACTTCCCAAGTAAGATTCTCAGCAATACCATTTACTTTCTCAAGTGCTTGATAAATAGGTACAGTTCCAATTGGAACTGGAGAATTACGAAGTATCCAATCTCTTGTTGTATGAATATTTTTACCAGTAGAAAGATCCATAACAGTATCAGCTCCCCATCTAGTAGACCATACCATTTTTTCAACTTCTTCTTCAATACTTGAAGTAACAGCAGAATTACCAATATTTGCATTTACTTTAACTAGAAAATTTCGTCCTATAATCATAGGTTCAACTTCAGGGTGGTTAATATTACAAGGAATTACGGCTCTTCCTTCTGCTACTTCTTTTCTTACAAACTCAGGAGTAATTTGCTTTGGTAAATTTGCACCAAAACTTTGTCCCTTTAATCTTTTTTCTCTCTCTTCATCTTGTAAATACTCAGCACTCATAGCAGCATCTTGGTTTTCACGTATTGCAATAAATTCCATTTCAGCTGTAATAATACCTTGTCTTGCATACCACAGTTGAGAAACATTTTTCCCTTTTTGAGCTCTAAGTGGTGTTCTCACAAGTCCTGTAGCACCTGCAGTTACATAATCAAGTTGTTCATCTGTTGTATAACCATTATCAGCTGGTGCCATTATACGACCTTCATATGACTCGATATCAGCTCTTTTATTAATCCACTCTTTTCGAATAGTAGGAATTCCTTTACCTACATCAATATCAACTGTAGGATCAGTATATGGACCTGAAGTATCGTAAACTTTTAGTTTCGTGTCATTAGAAAGTAATATCTCTCGTACTGGTACTTTAATATCTTCATGTATTTTTCCTTCTAAATATACTTTAGTAGATGCAGGAAATGGTTCACGTGTTAATATTTCATTTGATGTTGTTAATGTGTCTTTATATGATTTTGTCATGTTATCTCTTTTTATAAAAAATATACGAAAAGAGAGAAATGTAGATAGAAGTATTAAGTAGATAACTCTAATACAAAAAAGTATCACAGTAATCTACTTAAATATTATAAATACAGTCTCTTCCTTACGCTGGTATTAGCCAGTTCAAGTTCTACGGGTCAAGCAATTATTTGCAATCTCAGCTATATATTTCAATATAGCTCCCCGAGAGGTTGATAAGGAAATATAGTGTAGATAAAATAAAAACCATCTTAATTTGAAGTATCATAAACGTATCTAGTAAAAAGTTTTGTTACTATTTTACGCATCTTAAATTAAATAAAAATCTGTTGTTTTAGGATAATAAGTCTATAAACTGTCATAAAAAAGCTACTAAAAAATAGATAATTCACATAAAATAACATTAGTTTAAAATATGGAGAATAATATGCCACATATAGTATTGGAAAAAGCAAAAAGTGTTAAAGAATGTTATGATGTAATAGAACCTATGATACAGCAAATAGAAAAAGGTATTTTAAAAATTACAGATAAATACCTAAATGAAAAAGAAAATTCTGCTTTAATAGAAAGTATAGCTGTTGAAGGTGGAAAGCCACAAAGTTTCTTTATACAACTTTCAAGTAAAGGTGATTCAGTAACAGTACGTCTTTTACCACTAACAGATCCTGAAAAAACAAAAGGTGTTAAAACACTTATGGGTTTAATTGCAAAAACAATAAAAGATTCTAATAATGATATATTTTATGGAAAAACAAACCTACAAGATTTTTTAATACAATAAAATGAACTATAAAAAAGAAATTAAGCCAAAAGCTGCAAAAAAAAGAGATTTAGAGTTTGAAGAGTTAGATGAAAATAGGCTTATAGAAATGGCATGGCAAGATAGAATGCCATTTGATATAATTTATTTACAATACGGTTTAACAGAAAACCAAGTAAAAAATAAGATGAGAAAACTTATTTCAAAAAAAGCTTATAATAGATGGCGTAAAAGAGTACATGGCAGAATTACTAAACATAGTAAAAAGTGTGACCATAAACCAAAAAGATTTCAAGGTCCATGGTAAAAAATATACAAAAATTTATAATTAAAGGATGAAAAATGTTAAAAGAGTTATTACATACAGGAATTGGTGCAGGATTAGTTATTAAAGAAAAAGTTGAAGAAGAAGTAAAAAGAATGGAAGAATCAGGAAAAATAAGAACTGATGATGCTAAAAGCTTTTTAGAATCAATTGAAAAAAAAGGTAAAGAAGAAGAGCAAAAAGATAAAGAAAAAATAAAATCTATGCTAAAAGAGATTATTGATGAACTTGGAATTGCTACTAAAGACGACCTTGAAAAGTTAAAACAAGAGTTAAAGTGAGACTTTATTCCCCATTTAGAGTTTATAAGGTTTTTACTTTTTTACTTACTCTATTTATGGTTATCAAAAAAAAGGATAAATTTCTTTTTTTCAAGCCATTAAAACCAAAAAAACTAAAAAGTACTATTACAACTTTAGGTGCAAGTTTTATAAAGCTTGCACAAGTTTTAGCAACTAGAGCTGATTTCTTTTCACAAGAATATTTAGATGAATTGAAAGAGCTTCATGACCAAATCCCACATATGTCAAAAGAGCATTTTGATATTGTATATAAAAACAGTTTTCCCAAAGATGTATTTAAATCTTTTGATACTACACCTATTGCCTCTGCATCAATTGGTCAAGTTCATATAGCTTTTTTAGATGATGGAACAAAAGTTGCAGTAAAATTAAAAAGACATCTAATCAAAGAGCAAGTAATTGCTGATATTAAAATCATTAATTTTTTCAATTCTATATTTAAACCACTTTTCTCTTTTTATACAAAAAATTCAATAGATGCAGTTATAAGTGAATTTTCTAAAATGATTTTAGAAGAAGTAAACTTTAACACAGAGTTAGGAAATCTCAAAAAATTTTCACACACATATAAAGACAACGGTATTATTTTTCCAAAACCTTATGAACAATTTTGTTCAAATGACTCTATTGTAATGAGCTATGAAGAAGGATTTAGATTTGATGATAAAGAAAATATTTTTAAAAACAATATTGATTCAAAAGCAGTTATAGCAAAGCTTGTAGAGTTTTATACAACACAAATGTTAATAAATGGATATTTTCATGCAGACCCACATCCTGGAAATATTTTAATCACAAAAGATTCTAAAATAGTATTCTTAGATTTTGGGATGGTAAAAACTGTTCCAAATGAAACAAGAGTTGCAATAATTGAGCTTATAAAAGCAGCAAATGAGCAAGATTATGAAGCTTATATAGATGCAAATAAACGTTTAGGAACGATAAGCTATGAAGCACCAGTTAGTGAATTAGCTGAATTTACTGCAAAAATGTTCGAAATATTCTCAAATAACAACCTTGATAGTGAATCAATGCAAAAATTAGCTTTTGAAATACTAGAAACGACAAGAGACTTTCCATTTAAGCTTCCAAGTGATGCTATTTATATTTTAAGAGTTAGTGCAATTATTGAAGGATTAGGAACTACATATATTGAAAACTTTAATGGTGTAAAAGATATCTTACCTATTTTACAAGAGAATATTCCAAAAGCTTTAGGTGCAAAAGATAGTATCATGGATACTTTAGTTGATGAAATAAAAGATTTGCCGTTTATTGTTAGAGATTTAAAATCTGTAATTACAAAAGCTAGTAAAGGAAACTTGGAAGTTGAGCTTTCAAAAGGTCAATTAGAATACATATTAAAAGAATTAAAAAGTCATATAAATCCTAAACTTGGTGGTTTTGCACTAATGCTAGGTTCATTTTTTCTTCTATCTTTAGATAATGGATATGATAACTATGCCATTACTTTATTCTTATTAGGAATAGCAAGAGTGTTTTATAAATAATATTTTTTAGATACAAAATTAATTTATTATTTTATTAAATAATAAAATAATAAAATATTTAC
>NYWO01000028.1 GCA_002685075.1 Arcobacter sp. | reverse complement strand
CATTAAAAATATAAAAGCAATTATTATATATAGTTGTTTTGATAAAGACATTTTTATTCCTTTTTTAAATTCTACTCATAAGATCTTTCCATGATCTTAAATTATTAGTTCCTACTCTTACTGAACCTTTGTTCTTAGCTTGCCATAAACCACCTGCATTAAAACTATATATAGGCTTTAAATCTTTTCTTTTTGTAGCTAGTTTTAGCTTTTTATTAATATTATCAAGAACGATAGGCGTTGCTCCTGGTTTATGGTAATAAGTTAAAACCATATGTGCTTGCTCAAATTTACTTCTTGTTCTTTTGTATTTTACATAAGTGATTCGGAGTTTACTGTCCGGAACACCTATTTTTCTAAGGCTAAAATATTTTGCAATTGCATAGTCTTCACAATCTCCAGCAGCTGTTCCCATAAACTCATATGGAGTTGCCCAATAATCTTCTTTCTTCCAGTGCTTTGAATCAGTTTTATATGGGATTTTATTAAAAAAGTCATTTACATTTTTAAGTTTATTGAGTATCTTTTTATCCTTAGACGTTTGAAGCATATTATCCCATAATTCAACACGAGATTTAGCACTAGTGCCATACTTTGTAGAAATAGAATTTAGTTTAGAGTTTGTTATATAAAAAGTTTTTGAAGCAATTGTAGTAAGAGTAACTAGTGAGATAATTAAAAAAGATATAAGTAATATTTTCTTCAAATTATCTCCTAGTTTAAGTTTTATTGATTATTTTATAATATAGATATTTAAAATTAAAGTAATGAAGCTTTTATCTTATGTTCACTTATTTTATCATCATCATATTTAATTGCAATAATGTTTTCTGTATTATTAATATACCATTCATCAATAGCACCATTGTTTTCTAATATAGAAGTTTTTTCTACATCATATTTATCTAAAGGTAAATAAATAAATTTTTTCTTTTGAGGATTTGGCATTGTGATTATTAATACAGCCCATAATACACAAACTACAGCAATTACAACAACAAGTGTTGTTAATGAAACGTCTTCGTAGAAAACTCCGCCAATAACACCACCTAGGAATGTACCTAAGTAACCAGCTGAATTAAAAATTCCTAAAACAAGTCCTCTTTGGTGAACTTTAGCAAATTTTACTGCAAGTGATTGCATAATTGGTTCATGCATATTAAATCCAATAAAGAAAATAACAACACCAATTGCAAATACAGTTGCACTTGTTGAGAAACCAATTACTAAATAAGAAATTGCAAAGAAAAGAATACCAATGATTAGAATCTCTTTAAATTTACCTTTTTTTTCAGCAAATACAGCAGCAGGACCCATAGCTAAAACACCAAAAATCATTGCAGGAACATAAACTTTCCATAATTCAGAAAGTACCCAATCAAACTGTTTAATTAATACCATTGGAATAATCATAAACGCAAATGTCATTAAACCTTTTTGTAAAAAGTTTGTAATATTCATTTTAATAGAGTTTGAATTTAAAAGTACTTCTTTTAAATTTGCTTTTCCATTATATGTATGAGTAATATGTGGTGGGTTTGGTACTTTTTTTAATAAAACAAAAATAGAAACTAATGCTAAAACCATTGTAATATAAAATAAAATTTCAATTCCAAAAGCAGCACCTAAAGTAGGACCTGCAACCATGGAAATTGCAAATGCACCTGCAATACTCATACCCATAATAGCCATAGCTTTTGGTCTTTGTTCTTCTTTAACTAAATCACTAATCATTGCAGTAACAACTGCTCCAATAGCTCCAGCACCTTGTAAAAGTCGTCCAACTAATAATGTATAAATATCAGTAGAAATTGCACAAATAAATGAACCAATAGCAAATAAAAGTAATCCAAGTACAATAGTACCTTTTCTACCTAATTTATCACTCATTACACCAAATGGTACTTGAAATATCATTTGAGTTAATGCGTATCCACCAATTACAATTCCAATTAAGGTTGTACTTGCACCTTCTAAATTCATAGCATAAACTGATATAACTGGTAATACTAAAAATAGACCTAAAAATCTTAGTGCAATAATTGAACTAAGAGGTAATATTGTTTTAAACATATATAATCCTAAACATAATATAATTTATCGT
This sequence comes from Arcobacter sp., assembly GCA_002685075.1. Taxonomy (GTDB): domain Bacteria; phylum Campylobacterota; class Campylobacteria; order Campylobacterales; family Arcobacteraceae; genus Poseidonibacter. Next base: position 23,257 of record NYWO01000028.1, on the reverse strand, counting down.
GATTATATATAATTAAAGTTAATAATAGGTTGAAAAGGAAAAAAGTGAAAATAGTTTTAGCTTCAGGAAACAAGGGAAAAATAAAAGAGTTTGAAAAATTGATGCCAAATGATGATGTGGTAGCATTTAAAGAAATTTTAGGAAATATTGAAATTATTGAAGATCAAAATAGTTTTAAAGGTAATGCTATTAAAAAAGCACAAACTATTTATGATAATTTAATAAAAAAAGGTTATAAAGATGTTATTGTAATTTCAGATGATTCAGGAATTACAGTCCCAGAATTAAATAATGAACCTGGTATTTATTCTGCAAGATATGCAGGAGAAAATTCAAGTGATAAGCAGAATAATGCAAAATTAATTGAGAATTTAAATAAAAAAAATATTGAAAAAACAGAAGCATATTATACCGCTTGTATAGCAATTATTTATAAAGATGAGATTTATACTGTTCATGGCTGGATGCATGGAAATGTAATAAATAAAGAATTAGGGGAGGGTGGTTTTGGTTATGACCCTATGTTTATAGCTAATGGATTTGATAAAACATTGGGTGAATTAGGTTATGAAGCTAAAAAGGAGTTTTCACATAGAACTAAAGCTTTAAATTTAGCTAAAAAAGTTTTAGATGTAGTAATATAAATTATTGATTATTTTTTATATTAATAATTATTTTTATTTTAACTTAATTTAGTTAAAATTTATTTAATAATTAAATTTAAGGAAAAGTCTTTATGTTAAAAAATCCATTATTCAATATTTTATTTTTTATAAGTATATTTATTTCTTCATTATTTTCAAATGATTTGGAAGAAATAAAAAAAAGAGGTGAATTAAGACATCTTGGCTTTCCTTATGCAAATTTTATTACAGGATTAGGTGATGGATTAGATGTTGAACTTATAAAAGGTTTTGCAAAATATATAAATGTTGAATATAAGTTTGTCCCTTCTTTAGTTGGAGATATTTTTGGTAATTTAACAGGTCAAAATGCAAAAAATAGCGAAAAAGGTGTTGTTTTATACGATAATATTCCTATAAAAGGTGATGTTATTGCAGCAGGACTTACTATTTTAGATTGGAGGAAAGAAGTTGTAAATTTCTCTCGTCCTACTTTTCCATCAGGAGTATGGCTAGTATCTCGTGCAAACTCAAGCTTAGTACCTATTAATCCTACAAGTTCAATAAATAATGATATTAATTTAGTTAAAAAATCAATATCAAGTAAAACTGTATTAGCAATGGAAAATACTTGTCTTGACCCAAGACTTTATAAAATGAAAGAAACAACAACTGCTCAATTTAAGTTATTAGATAAAGAAAGTACAAAATTTATTGATTTAATTCCTGCTATTATTAATAAATATGCAGATGCAACACTTCTAGATGTCCCTGATGCCTTAATTGCTCTTGAAAAATGGCCAGGAGAGATAAAAATAATTGGCCCAATTTCTCAAAAACAGGAAATGGCTGTAGGTTTTAGGAAAAACTCTCCACAGCTTCTTATAGAATTTAATAAATATTTAAAAATAATAAGAGAAGATGGAACTTACAATAATCTAGTTAAGAAATATTATCCAGATATTTTCCATTTTTCAGCAGATTTCTTTAAGTAACATGTTTAGTAATAAAAATATATACATAATTTTTGGAGGAATAATCCTCGTATCTTACATATTTGCTTTGATTATTATTACAACTACGGATCAAAAAAAGATTGAAAGTTACGAAAAAAAAGAAATTAATTCATTTGTTCAAAGTAAAGCTGTTACTTTAGAATACTTTTTCAATGTACTTAAAAAAGATGTTTCTAATATTTCTGAAAACAGAATATTATCTTTATATTTTTTAAATAAGGCATTAGGAATGTCTATGGAGTATGGATTAAAAGTGAGTATAAATAAAATTGATAGATTTTTAGATAAATTTAAAGATAGTCAATATATTAAAAATAGTAGGATATTTAAAGATATTATTTTAATAAATAAAGAAAAAAATATAGTTTCAGAAAATAATAGAAATAACTTAATAGATTTAAATAGTTTAAATATTGAAAGTGCTAATGAAGCTTCAATTTATATAGATAATAAGGAAAATGAAGTTTATATCTTAAAGAATATATTTATAAAAGAAAAAATTGTAGGAACTTTAGTTTGCTTTATCAATATAGAAGGGATATTTAAAGAACTTGTAATTGAAACAGAACAATTTGTATTAGGAAGTAAAAGTAAATTAATCACACAATCTAAACAAAGTATTGATTTAATATTAAAAGATAATAAATATAAAAAAATAGATATTATCGATACTCCCTTTGTAATATTTGGAAAAACTAGTGATATAAATGAAAAATCATTTTTTACAAAATGGCTTAATATCTTTTTAGCTTTTTTAGCTTTTCCAATATTATATATTTTATATCATCTACTTTTATTAAATAATAAAAATATTAAATTAAAAGAAGAGATTAAAAACTCTTTAAAAGAGAAACAGAATGAAAAGATTATGTTACAACAGTCAAGAGTTGCAGCTATTGGAGAGATGATTGGTAATATTGCTCATCAATGGAGACAGCCTTTAAGCGTAATTACTACTCAAGCAACAGGTCTTAAAATATCTTTAGAATATGGAAATGAAATATCAAAAGATGAGCTTAAAAAAATGATGGAAAAGATAAACAATCAAGCACAGCACTTATCAAAAACTATTGATGATTTTAGAAGTTTTTTTCAGGGTAATATTAACGAATTACATGAGTTTGATATTAGAAATACTTTAGATGATGTAAGAAAACTTACAAAAGATACTTTTAATAATAATTTTATTGAATATCATAATAACATAGAAGATTGCAAAATTAAGGGGAATGAAAATATTTTAATTCAAGCTTTTATTAATATTTATAATAATGCAAAAGATGCATTATCTGAAAAGACTTTAATAGAAAAATATTTTTTTGTAGAATCAAAAGTTATAGATGATGAATTAATTGTTATTTTTAAAGATAATGCGAATGGAATTTCAAAGGATATTATTGAAAAAGTTTTTGAGCCATATTTTACAACTAAACATGAATCTGTTGGAACTGGAATTGGATTATATATGACTAATCAAATAATTACGAAACATTTCAAAGGTAGTATTGAAGTTGAAAATGAAGAGTTTATATTTAATAATAAGAAATATAGAGGAGCAAAATTCACTATATTTTTGCCAATTAGGGAGTTTTAATTTTTGTAAAACTTTCATAAAGTGAAATATCAAACTTCTTGGACTTTACAAATAAATCAATTTCAAAAGAGTTTGTCTCCTTTTTAATCACTGTATAAATTTCAAAAAAATCATCTTTTATGCTTAAGTTTTCAATGCCATTTAAATTAATAGAGTTTAGATATGCTTTTAAAAACTCTTTATGATTTTTTGCTTGTATATATAAGTACTGGTTTTGTAAATTTGTATTTCTTAAGGATTTTGTTTCAAGGATTGAAACTGCTAGATATGAAAAGATTGAGATTAGAAATATTGTAATTATTAAAGAAAAAGATTTTTTCATATAGTTATATTCCATTCTTCTTTTATTCTATTGTTTGTTTTTATAAAAATTTGATAATACTTTTCTTTTTTAATTATTTCAAATTCATCTACATTTTGAAGTAAAATATTTTTATCAAAATAAAGGGTGTTATTTTCAAAACTTAACTTTTCATCTAACCCTTTATTGTTTTTTTGTAAAAATATCTTAGTTGATAGTAAATCAAGTTTTAATATTTCAATATTTTGCATATCTTTATTTGTTTGAAATAGTTCTTTTGAGAAGTAGGCTGAGTTAATTATAACTATTGCTGAGATTAAAATACTTAGGATTATCTCTAAAAGAGTAAAGCTATTTTTCATACTTGAAAATCTTTAGCTCATCATTTTCAAAGCTGTGTTTTTTAACTAGAATTTCTTCTTTTTGGTTATGATTTTTAGTAATGGTGATTTTAATATTACTTGTAGAAAAAGAGTTAAAGTCATTTATAGTGAATTTATTTTCTAAGTCATTTAATATCTTAGAATTGTTTATTGCTTTTTCATCATAATAAGTAGAGTTTGAAAAACCACTTATTATGATTATAAGAATAGTAATACTTAGTAAAGTTTCAAAAAGTGTAAAACTATTTTTTACCAAGTTCAACAGCTTTTCCATATGCTGCATTGATGGCTTCAATCATTGCACTTCTTACTGCATGCTCTTCAAGTTTTGCATAACCTGCTGCTGTTGTTCCGCCTGGACTCATTACTGAATCTTTGATAACTGCTGGATTTGAATGCTCTAAAAGTGAAGCAGTTCCAGAGAATAATCCTTGTACTAATTGTTTACTAAGACTTCTTTCTAATCCTGCATTTACTGCACCATCTGTAATTGCTTCTGCAACTAGTGCTAAAAATGCTGGACCTGAACCTGCAATTGCAGTAGCAATATCAAGTTGATTTTCTGTATTTACCCATAATGCTTTTCCAATTGAAGAACAAATATCAATTGCTGTATTTTTTGCTTCATTATCACCTGTTATTGTAGTCATAGAGTTTTGAACTGATGCTGCAATATTTGGCATTGTTCTTATATAATATTTTGCTTTGATTTGTTTTTTTAATGAATCTAAAGTTGTTCCTGCTAAAATTGATATTAGGATATTTGCTTCTCCTGAAAGTCTAGCTGATACACTTTGTAAAGCATAAGGCTTAACGCAAAATATAATATTTTTACCTTCTATATTTTCATGATCATCTAAAGTTTTAAATGTAATTTTTGGTATTTTTGTTTGAATTGCTTTTAGTTTATTTTCATCTCTTCCAATTATTTCAACTTCATAGTTTTTAACTAATCCAATAGCTAGGGATTGAGCCATAATTCCGTTACCAATTAAAGTAAGTTTCATAAAATCGCCTTTTAAATTATTTTTAATAATTATAGCAGATATTTCCTAAGCTAGTATTAGATAAAATGTCATCTTTATAATAAAGGATATTTAGATGATTAATAACTCAAAAATTAAAAGTTTATTATTAGTAATTGCTTCAATATTTGTTTTCACAGCGTGTTCGAGTAAAAATGAAGTTGCAGAGTACAATAAGCCAGCACTTTACTGGTATAATAAAATGTTAACACAGATTTCAATAGGAGATTTAGATCAAGCTGATGATACTTATACCTCATTAGAAAGTGAGCATAGAAATTCACCGTTGATTCCTACTTCATTACTTATTTTAGTAAATTCACATATCGATGAAGAAGAATACTCTTTAGCAAACTTTTATTTAGATGAATATATTAAAAGATTTGCTCTTAGTAAAAATATTGATTATGCTAGATATTTAAAAATAAAAGCAAACTTTTTAGGCTTCACATATCAATTAAGAGATCAAGAACTAATTGAAAATACAATTAAAGATGTAGCAGATTTTAAAGTAAGATACAAAAACTCACCTTATATGCCTTTAGTTGATACAATAAATGCAAGATTATATATGGCAAAAGCTTCATTAGATTTATCTATTGCAAAATTATATGAGAAAAAAGACAAAAAGGAAGCCGCAGCTTTCTATAATGAAAAAGTAAAAGAATCTTGGATTAATCCAAAAGAGATTGAAGCTGTAAATGTTCCATATTACAGATCACTATTTGAATAAATATAATAAATTTTAGGAGCCAAACTACATGGAATTAGATAATTACGATAACTTTCCACAAGATATACCCTTAATAATAGAAGATGAAATATTTTTATACCCATTTATGATTGCACCACTATTTTTAAGTAATGAAGATAATATAAAAGCAGTTGAATATGCTATAGAAAATAATAAATTAGTAATAGTTGCTGTTTCTAAACAAGGTAATGAAGATAAAAGAGAGAAAGACTCTTTTTATGATGTTGGTGTTGTTGGAAACATAATGAGAAAAGTATCATTACCTGATGGTAAAATAAAAGTACTTTTCCAAGGTTTAGCAAAAGGTAGTATTAAAGACTTTAAAGAAGAAAATTCTCTTTTTGCGAGTGTTGATATTCTAGAAAATAAAGAATTTAGTGAAGAAAACATTAAATCTATTATTTCAGTTTTAATTGATCAAATCAAAAAACTTTCAAGATTAAATGCAAAGTTTCCTGCTGATTTAATTAAAACAATAGAAGAAAATGATGATGCAACAAGAATTGCTGATTTAATCTCGTCTGTTTTAAAAGTAAAAAAAGATGAAGCTTATCTTTTATTTGCTCAAACGGATATTGAACAAAGATTACTAGATATTATAGAAGTAGTTAAAAAAGAGATTGAATCATATAAAATTCAAAAAGAGATTACACAAAAAGTAAACTCAAAAATTGAAAAAACTCATAAAGATTACTTTTTAAAAGAGCAAATTAAAGCTATAAATAAAGAGCTTGGTACTGATAATAAAAAAGATGAAGAGATTAAGTCTTATAAAAAAAGACTTAAGAAAATCAAAAAACATATGCCAAAAGATGGATATAAAGAAGTAAAAAAACAAATTGAAAAATTAGGACGAATGCATCAAGATTCACCTGATGCTTCACTTTTACAAACTTATATTGAGCAAGTATTGGATATTCCATTTGGACAATTTGCAAATGAAGAGATTTCTGTTTCAAATGTAGAAGAACAATTAAATAAAGATCATTATTCATTATTTAAAGCAAAAGAGAGAATTTCAGAATTTTTTGCAGTAAAAGAATTACTTGAAAAAAGAAAAGTTGAAAACTTAAAAACAAGAGGAACAGTACTATGTTTTGTAGGACCTCCCGGAGTTGGTAAAACATCTTTAGCAAACTCAATTTCAAAAGCACTTAAAAGACCACTTGTAAGAATTGCACTTGGTGGAATGGAAGATGTAAATGAATTAAGAGGACATAGAAGAACTTATGTAGGAGCAATGCCAGGACGATTAGTAAAAGGTTTAGTTGATGCAAAATCAATGAATCCAGTAATGGTTCTAGATGAGATTGACAAACTTGGAGCAAATCACAGAGGTGATCCAACAGCAGTTATGTTAGAAATCTTAGACCCAGAACAAAACAATGAGTTCAGAGATTTATATTTAAACTTTCCAATTGATTTATCACAAACTATTTTTGTATCAACTGCAAATGATGCTAGAAGAATTCCTGCACCACTTAGAGATAGAATGGAGTTTATTGAAATTTCTTCATATACACCAAATGAGAAATATCATATTGCAAAAGATTACTTAATCCCTCAAGAATTAGAAAAACATGGATTAAAGAAAACAGAAATATCTTTAAGTAAAGCTACAATTGAAATGATTATTTCTAAATATACAAGAGAAGCAGGGGTTAGAAATCTTAGACGTGTGTTCTCAAAACTATTTAGAAAAGCTGTTAAAAAAATACTTGAAGATGAGAAAGTTAAAAAAGTTACAATTTCAACAAAGAATTTAAAAGATTATTTAGAAAATCCTATTTTTGAAATAGATCCAGCTGATAAGAAAAATTCAATTGGTATTGCAAATGGATTAGCATGGACAGCTGTTGGTGGAGATGTTTTAAAATGTGAAGCTATTAAACTAAAAGGAAAAGGAATTCTTTCTGTTACTGGTAATTTAGGTGATGTTATGAAAGAATCATCAAGAATTTCATATTCAGTTGTAAAAGTTTTAATTGATAATGGAAGTTTAAAAATTGATAATTCAATTATTCCAAAAACAGTAAAAGAAAAAGAAGATAAAATTGAAGTAGATTCAAGTGAAGTTTATAAAAGATTTGATATCCATTTACATATTCCTGCAGGAGCAACACCAAAAGATGGACCAAGTGCTGGTATTACAATGGCTTTAACTTTTGCTTCAATTCTATCAGAGCGTGAAATTCAATCTGATATTGCGATGACTGGTGAACTTTCTCTTACTGGTAAAGTATTACCAATTGGTGGATTAAAAGAAAAATTAATTGCTGCATTTAAAGCTAAAATGACAAAAGCATTAATTCCTAGAAAAAATTATGAACGAGATTTAGAAGATATTCCGGAAGAAGTTAAAAAAGCTATGGAAATTATTCCTGTAGATGTTATTGAAGATGTTTTAAAAGAGGCATTAGTTTAAGAGAATAAATGAAAAGAAATAGAAGACAAAGTGCAATAATAAACAACTTTTTTACTTTGGCTTCTATTATTATGATTACTATTACATTGGTAGTTTATATGAAATATATACATGTAGAAAAACCAGATCCTGATTCTAAAGCTGTATATATGAAAAAAGAAAAAGTAACTCCTCTTGAGTGTGAAGAAAATTCTACATCAAAACTATTTAATCAAAAACTTTTAAATAAATCACTAGAAGCATTAAAAAAGGGTTATTATAAACTTGATGGTGGACATATAAAAGCAATAAACTCTAAGTCTATTATAGAAGATTTTATTTCTATTTTAGAAACTGATAAGTATTTTATGAAAGCTATAAATGTTCCTTTTAAAAAAGATATTCAAAAGTTTTTAACAATTAATTATGAAATTATTGAAAATGATAAAGATAAGAAAATAGATTTAAAGAAACAAAATAAGTTTAAATCAGGAACTATAAGAACATCTTTTAGAGCAAACTCTATAGAGATCTTTACATTTTCAAAAGATTTTAAGTTTTATGATAAAGATGAAATACAATCTATAATTGATTGCACAATAAAGGTATATAAAAATCATGCTAAAAAATATTAGTAAAAAAGATTTCACAGCTACGAATATAATTATAATTATTACAGTTTTAATGTATATTTTTCAAATAAATTTACAAAATGGTGGCTTATATTTAGGTCTTAATATGTATATGATAATTGCAGATTTTTGGTGGCAACCTCTTTCTTCTATGTTTGCTCATGGTGGATTAGGACACTTAGGTATGAATATGTTTGTACTGTATCAATTTGGTTCATTAATTGAGCGTGGGCGTGGTACAAAAGAGTTGATTTATGTATATTTTATTTGTGGTATTTTAACATCAATTGGTTCTTTTGCTTATGTTTATTATTTAGATCAAGCTGTAAATATAGTAGGAGCTTCAGGGGCAATATCTGCACTTTTAGGATATGTAGCTTACTATGATAAAGCACAAAGAGGTGGTATTATTACTTGGGTCTTACTTATCTCCGTAGCACCACTACTAATTGGACTACCTATTGCTTGGTATGCACACTTTATTGGATTAGCACTAGGGTTTATTTATGCAATAATTAGAAAGTAAATATAAACTTAGATTAGTTTATATTTTCATAAAATAAGTTACTATACTCATTACAACTAAAACTATTGCTAAGGATATAAAGATATCTTTTAGTGTTACTGATGGGTTTAGTATTCCACAATAAGGGCATTGTCTTTTTTTAGCTTCGATTTCTCTCTTGCAATTTTTACACTTAACTATTTTGTATCCTTTTTAAAGAAATTTTAAAATATTATCTTTTAAGTGCTATATAAATACTTAATAAATAATCTTGTTTATTTTATTAAACAAAAATTAGATATTATTAATAACTTATTAAGGAGATTATTAGGTCTAATGAAAGCACAAGTAAAAAAATTATTAAGAATTATTAGATTTACTCCAATAATTATTATACTTATTCTAAGTACCTTATCTATTATAATATTAATCAATGAACAAAAGAAAGAAATAGAAGAAGAAAAAAAGAATATTGAAAAGCAATTTTTATTAACAGAAAAAGAAAGAATAAAAACTGATCTTACTACTGTTTACACTTATTCTAAATTACTTATAAATTCATCAGAAGATGAACTAAGAAAAGATTTAAAAAGTAAGATAAATAATGTATATAAAATCATGGCAAATATATATATTAAGAATAAAGATAAAAAATCAAAAGCTGAAATTATTGCACAAATAAAAGAAGCAGTTGATACTATTAGATATAATGATGGTGATGGCTATTTTTCAATACATACTTTAGAAGGTATAAATATTCTTCAACCTGTTAATCGAAGTTATGAGGGAACAAATATATTTAATAGAAAAGATAGTAAAGGTACTTATCCAATACAAAAAGCAATCAAAATTGCAAAAACAAAAGGTGAAGGATTTTTTAACTGGTATTTTCTTAAACCTAGTGGCGGTGAATCAAAAGAATTTGAAAAACTTGGAATTGTAAAGTTATTTGAACCTTATGGGCTTATTATTACTACTGGTATATATAGAGGAGACTTTGAAAATACTTTAAAAAACAAAATATTAAATTATATTTCACAAATAAAATATATAAATAATGGTTATGTATTTATAATTGGATTTAATGGTGATATAGTATACCATCCATCAAAGAAAGCTAAAAATGCTAATATATTTAATGAAAAAAGATTTGCTCATATGAGTAATATGTATAAAAATCTAATATTAAAAGAAGGTACTGATATAGATGACTATTTCTTAATTACTCCAAAAGTTCTAGAAGGAATTGCTACAAAGGAAACAAAAATAACCTATTCAAAAAGAATTGATGATTTGGATTGGGTTATTGGAACAAATTTCAAACTATCAGATGCAAATAGTATTATTGAAAAAATGAAAATTAAAGAAGAAAAGAAGTATGAAAATTATAAAAAAGAAATACTTTTTTATGGATTGATTCTCACTATAGTTCTTATAATTATTTCATTCTTTGTTTCTAAACTTTTAGAAAAAGAATTTTTAAAGTACAAAAATAGAATTGAAGAAGAAAAAGACAAATTACTTCTTTCTCAAAGAGTTGCTAAAGTTGGAGATTGGCAATATAATCTAAATACTAATAAGTCATATTTTTCTCAAGAAGTTAAAAAAATGTTTGGAATAAAAGAAGTAAAAGACAATATCTTTATTGATTATTTAAGAACAGTTTTACATAAAGATGACTTGAATAGAGTTATGAAAGCCTTTAAAAATACTATAGAAATAGGTGAAGATTATCATCAAATTTATAGAATATATAGACCTAATAATGAAATTCGATGGATAAGTAGTAAAGCTACACTTGATAAAGATAAAAAATGGATAAAAGGTGTTTCTCAAGATATAACAGAATTAAAAGAATTAGAAATTGATAAAATAAAAAAAGATGAATTAGTATACCAACAAAGTAAAATGGCCGCAATGGGTGAAATGCTTGGAAATATAGCGCATCAATGGAGACAACCCTTATCTACAATTTCTACTGCTTCTACTGGAACTAAACTACAAAAAGAAATGAATTGTTTATCTGATGAACAATTAGACTCTGCATTGGTAACTATAAATAATTCTGCTCAATATTTATCTCAGACGATTGATGATTTTAGAGGTTTTTTTAATCCAAGTAATAATAAAATTAAAGAATTTGATATTCTTGATACTTTTATAAGAACTTTAAAATTAATAAGTGCACAGTTTAATGCAAAAGATATAGAAATAATAAAAGTTATTAAACCCCAAAAACTTTCATCAATAGAAAATGAATTAATACAAGTTTTAATAAATATTCTAAATAATTCTAGAGATGCATTAATCACAAAAGAAAAAGGGAAAAGACTACTTTTTATTAATACTTATACTAAAGAAAAAAATCTATATATTGAAATATTAGATAATGCAGGTGGAATTCAAAAAGATATTATAAATAGAATTTTTGAACCATATTTTACTACAAAGCACAAATCACAAGGTACCGGGATTGGTCTATATATGAGTCAGGATATTATTTCAAACCATTTAAATGGTTCCCTAAGTGTTTCTAATAAGAGTTTTGTTTATGAAGATGTTCCTTATATTGGTGCCTGCTTTACTATTGGAATTCCTTTAGCATAAATATAAAAACTATTGCATTCTGTAATAAAAAAATAAAAAATAAAAAATATTTAATATAATACACTTTATAAATAGGAGAGTGTATTGTTTATTCATTTGGATTTAGATTGTTTTTTTGTATCTGCTCATAGAACTATTGATGATAGTTTACTTCATATTCCAGTAGCCGTTGGAGGTAGAAGTAATTTAAATATATTTTCTACAAAAAAAGAGATTAGAAAAATTTCATCAAATGATGGAGCTTTTGTATCTTCTATTTTAACAAATGAAGGTCAAAAAACTTTCAAAGAATATTTTGTAGATGAAAATGGGAAAATCAGAGGAATAATCACAACATCTTCGTATGAAGCAAGAGCTTATGGTGTAAAAACTGCAATGAGCGTGAATGAAGCTTTAAAACTGTGTCCACACTTAAAAATGCTTTCGCCTAATTATCCTTTATATCATGACTTATCAAAGAAACTAAAAGAGTTATTAATAAAAGAAATACCACTTGTTGAACAGTTTTCAATTGATGAATTTTTTGGTGATTTAAGTGGATATATAGATGAAGATGAGGTAGTCTCTTTTTCCTATAATCTAAAAGATAAGATACAAAAAGAGTTAGGTCTTCCAATTTCTATAGGTATTGCAAACACAAAGTTTTTATCAAAACTAATAACAGAATATGCAAAACCAGATGGTGTTAAATATGTAAGTAAAGATAATATTGGTAATTTTATAAGAAATATTCCAATAGCTGAATTTCCAGGAATTGGAAAAGGTTTTCAAAAAAGACTAAAAGGTTATGGTATTAAAACTCTTGGTGATATTAAAAGTAATCAAAAGCTTTTTTATTCATGGAAAAAGCCAGGAATTGAGCTTTATAATCGAGTTTGTGGAATAAGAGATAATAAACTTACAACCTTTAGAGAAAAAAAATCTATAGGAATAGGGCGAACATTTGATTGTATTTATGATAGAACTGAATTAAAAAGAAGAGTCGTGATACTTGCTCGTTACCTGTGCTTTTTAGTTAAAAAAGCAAATAAAAACCCCTTAACATATGCAATAAAAATAAAATATGAATCAAATATTAAATCAAAAGATTATATAAATGTAAATACCGTATTTAATGAACTTGATTTTAAAAATCATATGCAAGAACTTTTTATTAAAAATGATAATCATCCTAGTCATGGAGTTGTACAGTTAAATATTACAGTATCAAACTTTGCAAGAGCAAATGAATATACATATAATCTTTTTGAGCATGAAACTGATGCTAAAAAAAGTGCATTAACAAATCAAATGCAAAAACTAAGAGATAAGTATGGAATTGATATTATAAAAAATGCAAATGAAATGAAGAATGAGTAGCCATATTTTAAGTTATCTTTTCATTAATACTGAAATGATATAATAATAAAAAAACTAATTGGAATATAAATGAGTTTAAAACAAATTATAAAAGAGAATGCTAACAAAGCATTTGATTATCCAAAACTAAAAAGCCAAAAATTAAAAGATGCTGTAAACTCTAAAATACGAGAAAAGGCAGTTTTAGCGACAAAAGCAAGGTTAGTTGAAAATCATAAAACATTTGATGATTATAGTGATGAGCAATTAGAAGTTATTATTGCTGATGAAGAGAGAAAAATCATTGATGATTTAAAAACAAAATCTTTGGTAGTTGCTTTAGCTGCTTTAGGTTTAAACTTTTTTGTCTAAGGGCTTATTATGTTTAGACAAGTAAAATCTGCACTTTTCTGGTACTACTTAATCAAGTTTAGAAAAAGGATAATTCTAATTGTATTACTTCTGATTATTGCTTTATTTGCAAACTCTATTTATGCTGATGTTGTTCAGTATTTGACCTTGAAAAAAAAGTTAGAGTTTTTAGAAATTGTTTTATTGGCTAAATGGATTATTATTATATTTAATATAGTTTTCTCTATTTATTTACTTCTTACTATGTTTAAAAAAGAAGAAGAAAAAGTACCTCAAAAGAAAAAAGAAAAAATAAAAGAAAAAGAGAAAGAAAAAAAAGATTTCTTCTCTTCAAGTGAAAAATTTACAGAACGAGAAAAACAGTTTTTACATAAAAAAAAGTTAAAAACTAAAGCAGATATCTTAGTAGATAAATAGAAAATCAATTCTATTTATCTAACTCATCGAAGAGAGTTTTTCGGATACTAAATCTACTACTTCTTCATCTTTTTTTAATAGAATAGTTTGAGTAGGATAAGCAAAATCACAATTATTCTTTTTAACTAAAGCTTCAAGTTTAATCAAAACATCTTCTTTAGTAATTAGCCATTCTTCCCAATCTGGACTTCTTGAGAAACAATATATTAAAATATCAATAGATGAAGCTCCATAGGAATCAATATATACTAATAAAGTCTTTTTAATACCTATTAAATCGTCTTGTTTAATAGCTTCAAATATTCTTGTTTGACCCGATTTAGTATTTGCAGAAGATGCAATTCCTGGATGATGTTCAAGCATATTTAGAATATCTTTTTTTAATTGAACAATATCTTCCATTTTACTATCATAAGTAACACCTAGGTTCATTTTTATTCTTCTACCAACTCTTCTTTTAGACCAGTTTGTAATTGGTGTATTTGCTAATTCGGTGTTAGGAACTGTAATCATTGCATTATCAAAAGTTCTAATTCTTGTAGTTCTCATTCTAATATCTACAACAGTACCTTCAACATCACTTGTTTTAATCCAATCCCCTTGAGAAAAAGAGTTATCTGTCATAATATTTAATGAGCTAAAGAAATTTGCTAGTGTATCTTTAGAAGCTAATGCAATAGCAATACCACCAACTCCAAGTGAAGCTGCGATTGCTTTTATATCAATTCCTAATTGCGTAAATAAAAATAAAATTACTAATAAAATTAAAATGATTTTTATTATTCTTAAAATAAATACAATCATTTCTTTTCTAACATTAGGATATTTTTCTAATAAATTATGAGCATAAATACTAATACTATTATTTAAAATTGCATAAAGTCCCCAAGTTAATAAAGCCATATATGTAGTATTTATCCATGGCATTATTTTATCAATTAATTCAGGGTCATCTACAAGAATAAACACAGATATTTGAATACCTAATAAATACAAACTTAGCTTTAAAGGAGTATCAATAGACATACGTAAATATTGTCTAATTGCTTCACTATCCGAATGTTCGCTACTTACAAAAAACCTTGCGATTAAATTAGCAATTATACTAATAATTTTTAAGTTTAAAAGTATTAGTATTCCCATAATAAAAATTACAACAACAATTTCACCAATAGAGAATTTTAGATGATAAGATGTAAGTCCTGAGATAAATGATATTCCATAAATTGAATCAATTTTATTTACTAAATATTGTAAGTTAAACTCATCAATAAAAAAGTTTGTTTTTCTAAAACTTGACATATTATCAAATAAGTATTCTAATACAAAAGTTTGAATATGAGTTTGATTATATAATTCAATATAATTCTCAGTAAACGCACTTGAGATATAGTTTTTATTATTTAACTCTTCCTCATAAAGTTTTGTATTTTCATCAATTAAATTTTCAGATTTTTCTAATTCTTTGAGCTTATTTTTTATAAGATTTTCAAAAAACTTTTTATCTTTATATTCTTGTTTTGCTAGAATGATATTTCTGAGCGTTTGTTCATAAGTGTATTCTTGCTTTAAATATTGTCTTTTTAATTCATCTCTTTTCATTGCAAGTATGTTTTTTTCAATTTTATTAATATTAATTTTATTTGTAAGAAGGCTTATCTCTTTTTTATAAGCTTTTACATCTATGGAAGGGTTTAAATATTTTTCACTATTTATATTAGTTACAACTTCATCTAAAAGTTTATTTTGCTCTTCTATTTGTCTTTCTACTGGACTTTTTTCAACAGCTTCAACAGCTTTTTCTTCTGGAAGATTTGAACTCTCTGGTACTTGTGTATTTTGAACTTGCTCAATTGTTTCAGTTTTTATTAGTTTTACTGGTTCTTTTTCAATATTTTGTGAATATAAAAATATTGGAAAAATAAGTATAAGTAAAGTTTTAAACAATAAATTTAAATGCATGGTTACTCCATCGTATAATTGTAAATTTAAATACTATTATACGATGTGTAGGCTTTACTTCTTACTAATAAACTTTGATTTGATTTCTACCATTATTTTTACAAAAATATAATGCTTTGTCTGCATCTTTTATCATCTCATACATATCATCGTGCATTCCATATGAAATACCTATTGATATAGTAAACTTTATTTCATGATTACTAGTTTTAATTATATTCTCTTCTATATTTTTTCTTATTTTTTCACAAACTATTTTTATATTTTTTAAAGATATATTTTCTAATAATAATACAAATTCATCTCCACCAAATCTAGAAATTAAATCAGAACTTCTTAGATTATTTTGCATTAATTTTACTAACTCAATAATACAAATATCACCAATGTCGTGGCCATATCTATCATTGATATATTTAAAATTATCAATATCAATTGTTATTAATGCTACATTTCTTTTATCTCTTCTGGCTTTGTCATAAATGGCACTTCCACTACTATGGAAATATCTTCTATTATATGCACCTGTCATAAAATCTTTATGTGATAACTCTCTTGTATTTTTAAAAAGTTGCATTATATGTAATAAAGAGTTTACTCTTACAGTAACTTCAGTTTTTGTAAAAGGTTTTTCAATAAAATCATTTGCTCCAAGTTTAATAACATTTGTTGCAATATGAGGATCTTCTGATGAGCTTGAAATAATTATACCAAGTTCATCTTTATCATATCTCTCTCTTATTTCA
This sequence comes from Arcobacter sp., assembly GCA_002685075.1. Lineage (GTDB taxonomy): Bacteria > Campylobacterota > Campylobacteria > Campylobacterales > Arcobacteraceae > Poseidonibacter. The sequence goes on along the minus strand of NYWO01000028.1, from coordinate 6,578 downwards.
CTTATTAGTGCAACATTTGAAGTTTTGTTTTTTTGTATATTATAATCAGCTAAAACTAAAGATATATTATTTTCTTGCTGTTTTAAAAGATACATTGTATCTTCAAAATTTTTTGCAGTAAGAACATTTAATTTCATATTTTCTAAAATTTCTTTTAATAAGTCTCTTTGTATCCTAGAGTTGTCAACAATTAAAACTGTAGTATCATAATTATCTAAGACTCTATTTATGGAGTTTATTGCGTTATTGATTCCTTTTTTCTCATCTTTAAAAATATAATCTAAAATATCATTATTTAAAAGTTTCATTTCGAGTTTTTTATCAAATATATTTGTTATAACTATTGTAGGTATATTATTCTTTAGGGTCAAATCAGCCATCTCTCCTTGACTTGCATCATATAAGTTAAGATCAACAATAGCAGCATGTATTGAATCTTTATTATTATGGATATATTCAATACCTTTTTTATAAGAAGTTGAAGTAAGTATTTTTATATTATGACTTAGGAATTCTATCTTTTCAATTAGAATTTTATTAATAATAATATCATCATTTACAAGAAGTATTTTTTTAGTTTCATTTTTCAATATTAAAGCTCCATAGATAGTTTTTATTTTAAAAGTAAATTATTATAAGTTGTCATTGTAGCAACTGCTGATAATGCAGTTAAAAGTAATTTATCATTATTATCAAAACTTACATATTTTTTATTTTTTATTTTATTTACTAATTGAATTACACCAAATAATTTACCTTCTGCACTGATAAGTGGAATAACTAACATTGATGAAGTTTTATAGTTATACTTCTTATCAAATTGTTTAACTCCATCAATATCTAACTCCTCTTGCTCATAAACATTATCTAAATTTATAAGCTTTTCTTCATAGGCACAGATAACAGAGATATTTTTTCTATTTACAGTTTTATCACTATTATGTATTCTTAATGATTCAAAGCTAAATTTATCATCTTTGTTATACTCATTGTGATTAATATTTAGTGACTTATTAATTGCAATTTTAAAATCTAATATATCTTTACTTTTGTTATATAAGTATAATGTTCCTCCATCAGCTTCTGATAATTCAATTGCACCTTTTAGGATAGTTTCTAAAACTATGTCATAACTTATTTGAGTTGAAATTTTATGTCCAATATCATTAAGATTATTATGAACTTTCTTTAAATACGCTATGTTCTCTAGTTCCTTCTTTTTTATATCTAGTTCTTCTACAACATCTAGAAATGATGAAACTAATTTATTTAAGCTAAAAGGTTTTATAAAATAGCCTTTTACTTTATGTTTATTTGCTTCTTCTTCATACTTAGAATCTTTATGTGAGGTAATTATAAATATAGGGATATCATTGTTTATTTTGCGAATCTTTTCTATTATCTCAATTTCTGTTATTTCAAATAAAGATATATCAGTAATTACTATATCTACTTTATTTTCATTAAATAAATTCAAAGCTTCGTTGGCATTTTTTGCATGATAAGTTGTTGCAAAAAGTTCTTTTAGATAATCTATCATTATATCTGATGAACTTTTCTCATCTTTTACATATAATACAGATAATTCTTTCATAAGTTTATATAATAGTTTTAATTTATCTTTTCCCATTTATGCTACCCTAACGTTTTAATATCCTTATTATAAATTAGAAATGTAAGGGAAAATTATTAATTTTCCTTACATTTAAGAGTGCTTAATTATTTTTGATATATAATATATTTATGAGAATATTATTTATTGAAGATGACTTGGATTCAGCTGAATTATTAGTTGATTATATGAAAGGTCATGACTATCAGATTACACATTGTGAGACGGTTACTAATGGTTTATCGTATTTAAAACAAAATGCTTATGATATTTTATTACTTGATTTAAATCTTCCTGATGATTTTGGACTTAAGATATGTGAAGAAATTAATAATGATTTTAAAATACCTATTATTATATTAAGTGCCTATTCTGACCTAGAAACAAAGTTAAAATCATTTGATTTAGGTGTAGATGATTATATGTCTAAACCGTATAACTTAAAAGAATTAAATGCAAGAATAAAAGCTGTTACTAATAGAAATAATCATAATAAAAAAATAAAAAAAGAAAAGATAAATAAAAATACTTTTCTTATAGAGAATAAAAAAATAACCTTTAAAAATGAAAAATTAAAACTTACTAAAATGGAATTTTTACTCTTAAAAGAACTTATTGAAAATAAAAATAATATTATTACAAGAGAGCACTTATTACAAAAATTTGATTTAGCAGAAAATAGTAGGTCTATAGATTATCATATAAATAATATAAGAAAAAAAATAGATGAAAATCTGAAGAAACCTAAGTATTTAATTACAGAATATGGAAGTGGTTATAAACTTATCTTTTAAATACTAATTTAAAACTAACACCATCTTTTTTATTAATAACTTTTATCTTTCCATGCATTTCATCTTCTATTATTAGTTTTGACATATATAAGCCAAGACCTGTACCATTTTTTTCTAACTTTGTTGAGAAATATGGTTTGAAGATATTTGTAATAATACTCTTTTTGATACCTCCTGCATTATCTGATATATCTATAATTGTTTTAGTTTTTGTTTGTTCTAGTGTAATTACTAATTTTTTATATGTAATATTATTTTCTACTAATGCATCTTTGGAATTTGTAATAATATTTATTAAAGCTTGTGCAAATTCGTTTGGATAGCCAATAATTTTAACATTTTTTTTGAATTTTAGTGTGGTTTTGATATTTTCATCAAGTAGTATAGGATTTAAAATATCAAGTACTTGGTCTAAAATATCGTTTACAGAAAATTTAACTTTTGATTTGTTTGGTTTGAAAAAGTTTCTAAAATCATCTATTGTTTTAGACATTGTATTTATTTGTTTATCACCTTTATTTATATACTCTTGAAGTTTTTGTTTATCAAGTTTATTATCTTCATATTTAAAGAGTATATTTTGTAAAATTAATGATAATATATTAATAGGTTGTCTCCATTGATGTGCTATCATTGATATCATTTCACCCATTTGTGCATGTCTTGACTGATGAAGCATTAAAAGTTGTTGTACTTTATTTTTATTTACTTCTGTAGTAATTCTATCTTCTAATGTACTATTTAATTCTTTTATCTCATTTTCTACTTTTTTAAGTTTTGTAATATCAGAGATAATTACTAAATGGCAATTTTTTTCATCATAAGCTAATGGAACAAGAGATAATAAAACATTTAATGTTTGGTTAAAAGGAGATATATATTGTGTTTCATAGTTTATTAATTCTCCAACTTTATATAAGGTTTGTGAGATTTCATCATTTTCATTTGTTCTAGCATAAATAATATTGATATTACTATTTACAAGTTTTTCTAAAGGAATTGTATATTGAATTGATGCGTATTCATTGGCAAAGATTATATTTTTGCTTTTATCTTCAATAATCATAATTGGTACTGGAATATTTTCTAATATATTTTTTAATTTAGATTTTTCTTTTTCAATAAGTTTCCTAGATTTCAAGATTTGGTAATTCCACAAAGTTCCTAGCATAAAAATAATAGTTATAAAGATTAATATTTTATAAAATACAGAAGGATCTATACCTTCTTTTGTAGATAAAACCCATTTCCTATATATCATATTTTTTTCATCATTATTAATAGAACTAATTGCTTTATTTATAGGAGAGAGTAACTCCTTATGCTTTTTGCTTATCATTAGTTTTAATTCAAAAAATAAATTTGTTGTTCCCGTAATTTTAATATGATCACTAAAACTCTTGTTTATATAAAACTGCAAGGAGGGTAAAATATCGACAGCTGCATAAACCTTCCCTTTTTTAACAAGTTCTAATGCTTCTTTTGTATTATTTGTGAATATAAATTTGATATGAGGATACTCTTCTTTTAAAAGATAATAAGAACTATATCCTTTTCCAACTGCAACTTTTTTTCTCTCAAGTAATGAAGCATTAGGAATGAATTTTTTATCATTTGTTGTTGCAATTGCAATTGGAAATTTTTCATAAGTATTTGAAAATACTGAATACTCTTCTCTTTCTTTTGTATTTGTTGTACTAAAAGTTAAATCACTACTACCTTTTTTTATTGAATTTATTACATCAGTAAATGATGTTTTTATTGAAATATGGGATTTTAAATCTAATTTATTACTAATTAGATTAAAATAATCAGTACTAATTCCTGTAAGCTTATTTTCTTCTGTATCAAAATTAAAAGGTGCCCAATTATTTGTTGTTGCTACTTTAAATATATTTTTATCAATATATTCTCTTTCTTTTTTAGTGATTTTTTGATTAATATAATTATAATTAACAAACCATTTTTCTTCAAGCTTAGTCTTTTCATTATAAGAGATATTATCCATAGCTTTATTTAGGATATTTATTAGTGTTTTATTGTCTTTTTTTGTTGCTATTCGAAGTTGAAAATTGTTAAGTGATTTCTTTTTTAAGTTTATTTCAGCTGATGCAATTACATTATTTATTATATGTTTTTTAAGGATAGTTTCTGCTACTTCAGGAGTTGCAATTGTTGCAAAGACTTCATTAAAAGAGACAGCTTTTAATCTGTTTTCTATGTTATTAAAATATTTAATTTTTATTTCGGGATAGTGTATTTTTAAGTATTCAGTAATAGCAAAATTATCTTCCAGAGCAATTGTTTTACCTTTCAATTCATTAATTGAACTTATTGAATTATTTTTTTTTGTATAAATTCTAGGTTTTGATATTTTATATGGCTTTGTAAAATCTAAAAATTCTGAACGTTTATGTGTTTTAACAATATTAAGCATAATATCTAATTGATTATTTTGCATCATTGTTAAAAACTCACTCCATGATGGACCTGAAATATATTTGATTTTTATACCAATTTTATCTGCTAATAAATTCATATAATCTATTGAAAAACCTAATGGCTCTTTATCATAAAAGTTAAAAGGTATCCATGCATTTTCATTATGAACACGCAAAACTTGATGATTTTTAATCCATTTTTTTTCTTTTTCTGTTAAGTTTATTTTTTGGTTATTTATTTTTAATAATACTTCATTTGCACTAGAAAAAGTTGAAAGTAAAAAGAAAGTTAAAATTAATAAATATTTCATTTCTCTCCTATGTATGGAACATCTTAAAGCATTGTAACATAAACATATTAAGACTATTTTGTTATTTCTTGAATTATATTGCTATAATATAGCCAAGGAAAGTAAGATGCTCAAAAATTTTTTATTTATTATTTTATTCTTTATGCAGATTCAACTACTTGCAATATCAAAAGAGGTTTTTGTTGTAAGTGAAAGTTGGGAAGAATATACAAACAAAGATGGAAGTGGATTGTATTTTGATATTGTAAAACTTGTTTATGAACCAATTGGCATAAAGGTTAAAATTAAGATATATCCATATACTCGTGCTGTGCAAATGGTTAAAAAAAAACAAGCAGATTTTTGGTTAGGTTCTTTTTTTAATGAAGAAGATTATGCACTATATCCTAAATATCATTTTGATAAAGATATAGTATCAGCAATGTTTAAAAAAGATAAATATAAAGAATTTAAAGGTATTGAAACCCTTAGAAATCAAAAAGTAGGCTGGATTAGAGGATATGCATATGATGAAGATATAGATATTCCTATGCAAATAAATGAAAGAAATACTAGAATATCACTTTTGAAAAGTTTAAAGAAAAATAGATTTGATATTATCTTAGATGATAAGTATGATATCAAACATGCAATAAAAAAAATAAACTTTGATGTATCAGAATATGCTTTTATTGAAATATTAGAATCAAATTTATATCCAGCTTTTAGAGATGATGAAAAAGGTGAAGAGTTAAGAAAAATATGGAATGAAAGAATGAAGACTCTTATTGAAAATGGTTTATTAAAAAAAGTATATGTTAAAAATGATAGTTTAATTGATTATCCTTATTAAGTCAATTAATAAGTATGTAATATTTATAAAAAGTAAGTTAGAATGTTTTATGATAAAAATAAAATGGTGTCGAAGAGGAGATTTGAACTCCCACTTCCTAGGAAACGAGCCCCTCAAGCCCGCGCGTCTACCGTTCCGCCACTTCGACATTTTGAGATTTGGATTTTACAACTTATATGCATAAATAATGCTTAAGAAAAAAGCCAAAAAAAAAGGTCAAGCTAGAAGCCTGACCTTTTTAAAGTTTATAAGTAAAAACCTATAGCTTACCCTAAAAATGGGTTTGCATATAATGCAATCATAGCAATAACAAGTGCATAAATAACTTGTGCTTCGATCATCGCTAAAGCAATGAACATAGTAGTCATTAATTTTCCACCTAAACCTGGGTTTCTAGCAGTACCAGCAATAGTTGCAGCAGCAGTATTACCCATACCAATAGCTCCACCAAGAGCAGCAAGACCAAGACCAACACCAGCAGCAAGTACTGAGTAAGCTTTTAATGTTTCGTTTGCAACAGCACCGTCAGCAGCAAAAGCAGCTCCAGCAATAGCAAGCATTAATAAAACGATTTTTTTCATTGTAAAT
>NYWO01000027.1 GCA_002685075.1 Arcobacter sp. | reverse complement strand
TAAAGCATTTGAAGAAATCATTTCAGAGATTGTAATATCTGCACCAAATTTTTTAACTACAGATCTAAAAGGTAAGTCAGTATAACCAGCAAGTGGTGCCAACACCATTAAGGGTTGGCTAAAATCTATTTTCTTTGTCATTATTTATAAGAGATTGATTCTAAATCGTAATGTTTACCAGCATCTTTTAAATCTAAAAGAGCTTTGAATGATGAATATTCACCTTCAGGCGTAGTATCAACTATTTCTCTTACTTTATCAAGCATTTCATATTCAAACAATACATGTAAATATGCAGGAGTAGAAGCATCAATTTCTGTACTTAATTTTTCAAATAATGCAATAATTTGATCTGGCTGTAAAATTGATTCATAATTTCTAGCAAGTGCTAAATAATCTTCTGTTGTATACTCTAAATCTTTTACAATTTTAGAAATTTCTTCAGAAGAGAAACCAAACTCATTATTTGCTGCATCTTTTTCAAATAATCTTCTAGCTAAATCTTTGTCTAATTTTACATTTTTATAAAGTTTTTTAATTGTAGTCATAGATTTCTCATTTAAAACATTTATAAAAGATTGTCTCACAACATTTGGAGCATAATTTTCAACTTTTTTAAGAACTTCAACTGCAAAGTCTGATTGTTCATTAACTTTGTTAATCATATTTTGATTTGCTAATTCTGACATTTCATTTAATTTTAATGATTTATCTGTTACAAATTTACCGGCTTTAATATCTTGAATATTTGCTATTAAACTATTTAATTCAGAATCTGAAGATGTAAATGTTTCACTTTTTACATTTAATTTTAACTGTGAAACAATTGCTGATAATTCTTTAAAAGCTTTAGTTTTAAATCTTTTTGGAGGATTTTTCTCTAATAAATTTGATTTAATTAGAGTCATCATTGTTTCTTTATCTTTATTTATTGCTCTTTGTTTAAATACGTTTATTAAACCATAGAATAAAATATGCCCTATTGTAGCTATAAACAAAAAAACTATTGGAAGTATAATCCAAACTGCTATTGGTAAAAACAAAGAGATATCTAGGATTGTAACTTTATAATCCCCTAACTCTAAACTAAATGCATATCCATAAACTAAACCAATAAATAATACTGAAAAAACAATATATTTTTTAAAACCCATAATTAAATCCTTTTTACAATTTTTCTGCTTCGTAAATCTCTCTACATGGTGTACAAAACTTTGCGAATGGCTTTGCTCTTAATCTTCCAATTGCAATTGATTCATCACACATTTCACAAGTTCCGTAACTTCCGCTATCAACTCTTTTTAATGCGTCTTCAATTTCTTTTAATTCTTTAACTTGTTGATTAGCTATAATGCCTTCTTTAAAACTATCACTAGATATTTCTGCATAATCAAATTCATCTTTACACTCAGAATTTTTCAAGTTATCAATGCTATCTCTACTTCCTTGAATATTCTTTATGATTAATTCTTTTCTATCTAGTAGAATTTGTTTTAACTCTCCAACTTGTTTTGTGTTAGCCACATTGTACCCTTAAATTTAAAATTTTGCTATTATACAAAAAATATTATAAATTATTTATGATACGGATGATTATTGATGATGCAAAGACCTCTAAAGATCTGTTCTGTTAAGACAATATTTGCTATTTTATGCGCCATTGTTAAATCACTTAAAGATATTATACTATCACATTTCTTTAAAAATTCTCTTTCAAAGCCAAATGCACCACCAATAAAAAAATTTATTTCATTTTTACCCTCTAATATTTTAGAAAAAGAATAAGAATCTAATTTTTTCCCTAAAACATCTAAAGCAATGTTATAACCTTTTAATAGAGGTTCATATGTTTCACTATAAGCTTTTTGAGCTTCTTTTTCACCAATAGTTTGTGCTTTAGAAATAGTTTTATTAAAGATATAATGAACTTCAATTTTTGCATATTTTAAAGACATTTTAATAAATTCTTTTATTAAAAGATCAAACTCATCTTTTGATGGTTTTACTATAGAATAAATATTAATTTTTACCACAAGTATTCCTTTTAGCCTTGAAAAGACCGCTTCCTACAACATTAAAAGTTATGTTTTTAATTTTATCTTCAATTTTGACTCCACCTATTGCACAAACAGGATAAATAGACATTTTTGCTAGATAAGTCATTTTATCACCTAGTATATTGTCAATATCTTTAGTATTTGTTTCTCTATAAGTTCCTAGTCCAATCATATCAATTTCTAATTCATTAGCTTCTAATATTTCTAGCTCATTATAAGTTGAAAGTCCTAAAAGTTTTTTTCCTATTTTTCGTCTTATTAATTTAGATGCTAGTTTTTTATCTTTATGTATTAAAGCAAAATCTTCTTGACCTAAATGTAAGCCATCACAATACTCTACTAAGTCTATTTTATCATTTACTATGATCGGTATATTGAGTGATTTTCTTAAAAAAATTAAATTTTCTTTTTGTATTTGTAAAGAAGATATTTTATCTCGATATTGAATAAGTTTAACATCTATATTTTTACATAAATTCACAAAAGATTCAAGTGAAATATTTTTTTTTAGAAGAGTTTCATAGTCACATAAAGCATATAAAAGGTTAGAAGCTTCAAGTTTATAACCTAAAGCTTCTTCAAAGTTTGATAGCATTTAATTAGCTATTTTCTCTTTTTTAAACATTGTTAATAAGTCAAATAATGTTCGTTTCATATCTGCTCTATTTACAACCATATCTATTGAACCTTTTTCTAGCAAGAATTCAGCTCTTTGAAAACCTTCTGGTAAATCAGCTCCAATAGTTTGTTTAATAACTCTTTGACCTGCAAAACCAATTAAAGCACCTGGTTCTGCCATAATAATATCACCTAAAAATGCAAATGATGCTGAAACACCACCCATTGTAGGATCTGTTAAAATTGAAATATATGGTAATTTAGAATGATCTAATCTTTTAAGTGCAGCAGAAGTTTTTGCCATTTGCATTAATGCAAAAGTTGATTCTTGCATTCTTGCACCTCCTGAAGCTGAAACAATAATAAGACCTTGATGATTTTCAATAGCTCTATTTACAGCTCTTACAATTTTTTCACCTTCTACAGATCCTAAAGAACCACCCATAAAAGAGAAATCAAATACTACAATTTGTACAGGTATTCCGTTAATTTCACATTCACCACTTACTACAGAAGATGTTCTTCCTGTTTTTTTCTCCGCAACTTCAACTCTTTTTTTATAAGAAGTTTTATCTACAAACTTTAAAGGATCGTTAGGTCTTAAATCTTCATCATGCTCAACAAAAGTACCTTCATCTGTTAAAATCTCAATTCTTCTTTTTGCCCCAATTCTCATATGAAAATTACATTTAGGACATATGTTATCTTGATTTTCAACTTCTTTAAAGAACATTAAAGAACTACATTCAGGACACTTTACCCAATGACTTGGAGCATCTTTTTTTGTAGGTTGTTCTTTTGAATCACTATCAAATGATATTTTGCTAAATAAGTTTTTTAAATCCATACTAAATCCTTTTTTTTAATCTTATAAATTTTCGAATTTTTCTAATTCGTCAAGTTTTTCCCAAGGGTAGTCACTTTGTCCAACTTGTCCACGTGATGCAACGTCTGAATAAAGGAAAGTCTCTTCACTTGGTTTATCTAATGCAAACTTATCTGTAATCCACTTAGGAGTTAATGAGAAGTTTTCCATTACAAATTTAGATAACTCATCATCATTTAATTTTGTAAATGTACCCATTGTATCAACAGAAACAGAAGTTGGACGTGCTACTCCAATTGCATAAGAGATTTGAACAACTGCTTTTAAGGCAAGTCCTGAAGCTACAATATGTTTTGCAATCCATCTTGCTGCATAAAGTCCAGATCTATCAACTTTTGTATAATCTTTTGAACTTTGAGCTCCTCCACCAATTGGTGAGTAACCACCAAAAGAATCAACAATAAGTTTTCTTCCTGTTAAACCACTATCATGTAAAGATGAGTGACTTACATATCTTCCTGTAGGGTTAATATGAATAATTGTATTCTCTTTATCATACATATTAGTTGGAAGTCCTGAATCATCAATTAAACCTTGAATTAATTCTCTTACATCTTTAATATCCATATCTTCAACTGAAGGAGCCGACACAACGATAGTATGTATTTTTTGTGGTTTACAATTTTCAAAATTTTCTTTTGTTCCATAATCAATAGTAACTTGTGTTTTAATATCAACACCTAATTTATGATTATGTTTTAAAGCATAGTTATAAACTTTATCACTTAACATTCGGGCATAAGAAATAGCTGCTGGCATAAAATCTGCAGTTTCTGTTGATGCAAAACCAAACATAATACCTTGATCCCCAGCTCCTATATCACCAGTTGTCTGGTCAACACCTTGAGAAATATCTGGGCTTTGTTGGTTTAATAATACTTGAACATTTACATCATCTGGGTGTAAACACTGCTCTTTTGTAAAGCTTGATTTTCCATCATAACCAATTTTTGCTAATGCACCTTTTACTAACTCTTCATACTCTTTATCAGATAACTGGCAAGTTGATTTAACTTCTCCACCAATTATTACATTTTTTCCTGCTACAAAAACTTCAGATGCAACTCTGCTATTTTTATCTTCAATAATTAATTTATCAACAATAGTATCCGCAATAATATCTGCACATTTATCAGGGTGACCTGGGCTTACTACTTCTGAAGTAAATAAATACTGTTTTTTGTTTTCCATGTTTGTTTTCCTTTGAGGTTTTCCATTTTTGTTTTCCATTATTTTTAATTACAATTTTGCTGTTAAAAAAATAACAAATACAACAGCAAGTTGAATCTATTCTACGGTAACTGATTTTGCCAAGTTTCTTGGCATATCAACATCGTTTCCTAATCTAACTGATATTTCCATTGATAATAACTGTAAAGCTATTAACATTTCAAAAAATTCTAACATATAATGATCAGTTTCGTTAATTTTAATAAAGTCATCACTTAAATCAAAGTCAAGTGGTGATATAGAACAAATAGTACTATCTCTAGCACTTAATTCTTCAACATTGGATTTTATTTTATCATAAAGTAAATTTTTTGGCATTAAAGCAATTGTGAACAACTCAGGATCAGCTAATGCAATAGGACCATGCTTCATTTCACCTGCAGGATAACCTTCTGCATGTAAATATGAAATTTCTTTAAGCTTTAAAGCTCCTTCTAAAGCAAGTGGGAAAAATACATCCCTACCTATAAAGAAGAAACCATGACCATGAAGGTACCTTTTGGATAATCTTTTTGTTTTCTCATGCATAGAATCATCAATAATTAATGATTTTGGAACTTCTCTTAAAGCTCTAAGTTCACTTTGTAACTTATCACTTTTTAAAACATTTTTTGCTTTTCCAAAGTAAAGTGCTAACATCCATAATACAACAGTTTGTGTCGTAAATGCTTTTGTTGATGCAACACCTTTTTCAATTCCTGCACGTGTTAAAATCGTAGCATCTGCAGTTCTTGTCATTGAAGAGTTATCAACATTACAAATAACTAAAGATTTAAGTCCAGCAGCTTTTGCCATCTTTAAAGCTTCTAAAGTATCAGCAGTTTCACCACTCTGAGAAATTACAATAAAAAGAGTATCTTTTGTTAATAAAGGATCTTTATATCTAAATTCACTTGCAATTTCAACATTACATTTAACTTTTGACAGTCTCTCAAAAAGATATGAAGCAGTTAATCCTGAATGATAAGAAGTACCACAAGCACAAATTTTGATTTCATTAATACCTTCTATTAGTGATTTATCTATTTCATCAAATAAAATTTCCTCGTCACTTAATCGTCCAAGCATACAATCAACAACAACATCAGATTGCTCATAAATTTCTTTTTCCATAAAAAATCTAAAACCATCTTTTTGAGCAAATTGTTTTGAAGTTGGTAGTGTTGCCCAAGAATAATTATCACTAAAAAATTCAATACCTTCTGCTGAGGCAATTCCACCTACACCATCTTCTAAATAAACAACATCATTAGCTAAACCAATTAATGGTGCATCAGAAGATGCAAATAGTACTTCATTTTCTTCTTTTCCATTTGCAACAATTAAGGGACTTCCATGTTTAAAGAAAAATACTTTTGTAGGATCTGCTTTTGTTATTAAAAGAATAGAAAAAGCACCTTCTAATCTATCAATAGTACTATGAAATGCTTTTGTTGTATCATTAAATTTATTATTATAATTTTCAAATAAATGAACAATTACTTCTGTATCTGTTTGAGATACAAATTTATGTCCTAAAGAGATTAACTCTTCTTTTAATTCTTTATAATTTTCAATAATTCCATTATGTACTACATATGAATATTCACCTAAATGTGGGTGTGCGTTAAGTTCTGTTGGTTGTCCGTGAGTTGCCCATCGTGTATGACCAATTCCTAATTCATAATCTCTTGAAGTACTAGCATTAACTTTTTCTTCTAAATTATGTAATTTTCCTAAAGCTTTAAAAACATCAATTTTCTTATCACCTAATACAGCAATTCCGGCTGAGTCATAACCTCGATATTCAAGCTCTTTAAGACCATCTAATAATATCCTTGTTGTATTGTTTTTACCTATATAACCAACTATTCCACACATTTAGTAACACCTTTTAGTAAAATTTTATCTAGCGATTATACTTAAAACTTACTAAATAATATCTTTCTTCTTAAAATATTATTTTTCTTTAGTTAAAATTTAAATTTTCAATTAATTCTTTATGAACATAACCATTACTAGCAAGTATGTATTTATTTTCAAATAATATATAATCCTTTCCATCAATATTTGATACTTTTCCGCCAGCTTCTTGTAAGATAATTAAACCAGCACTAACATCCCATGCTTTTAAATTCATTTCGTAATATGCTTCATAAATTCCAGAGGCAACATAACATAAATCAAGTGCAGCAGAACCTAATCTTCTTATATCTTGACATCTTGGTAAGATATACTTTATTTTCTCTACGACATCATTTAAATCATCTTCACAAGTCCCTGAAGAGTAAGGGAATCCAGTTGAAAGTAGAGCTTTTTGAAAATCACTTTCATTTGAAACATGTATATTCTCACCATTACAATAAGCCCCCTCCCCTACAACTGCTGTGTATAATTGATCTAAAATTGGATTATAAACAATTCCAATATAAGGTTTTTTATCTTTATAAACTCCAACTGAAATTGCAGTATGAGGTAATTTATTTACAAAGTTTGTAGTACCATCTATTGGATCAACTATAATTGAATTTGAAAATATTTTATTTGTATTATCAGATTCTTCTGCAATTACATTAAAATCACTAAACTCTTTTTCAAATCTTTCTTTTAAAAAGTTTTCAACTGCAACATCATATTTTGTAACTAAATCTTTTTTAGCTTTAAAAGTAACATCTTTTTTAGAATAATATCCTTCTTTAAATATCTCACCAGCTTCTTTTATAATTTCAATTAATTTATTTTTCATATATTTTCCAAACTTTTTGTTTATTTTAGCAAAGGATAATTACAAAAGGGTTAATGAAGTTCAAATAAAAATTATTTATTTAACATTTTATTACAAACTCTAAACATTTAACTGATATAATCAATAAATTTTATATAAAAAAAAGGATATTAAAAGTTACTTTTTAACTTTTAAAATAACAACCATGAAAAAAGAGCCGACATTAAAAAATCTAATCGATTCAAAAACAAGAGCACTACTTTATATATCATCTTTGTTTACATTGTTATTTTTACAAAATTTTTGTAGTAATATATGTGAGTTTATAGATGGTTTAATGCCAAATCAAGTTTTAAGAAACCTCTTTATAGTTTTTATAATTCACACTATTTTTAGGGAGTTTTTATATTGGAAATTTAAAAATAAAAAAGAGAATTTATCTCTTCCAAGACAAGCTTATTTTTTAAGTATTATTTCATGGATCTTTGCAGGATTTGCTGCATTTTCATTACATTTATATTTATATCCAGATTTTCCAGTACTTAGTCATCTAAGAATATTTTTAAGTTACATTATATTAGGAGCAGCAATTCTTGCTCAACTTGAATATATTTTATTTGAACTTAGATACAAGAAAATTTCCAATAATACAAATTATACTTTTTTCAATGAGAAAATTTCTAGAAGAATAATTGAAACATTTTTGATCTTCACAATATCACCAATTGTTACTTTGTTACTTATAATTTTAAGATATAACACTGAAGGAATAATTAGTCAAGAAGTAACTATTGATATGCTTTATATTGGTGGATTAATGATTTTTATTGCTCTTGTCTTAGCTGTTACTTTTGGAAATATCTTAAAAAGCGATACGAAAACTATTATTAAAAATATAAACAGTGTTCAATCAGGTAAATATAATAATACTCAAACAATCAATAGACCAGATGAATTAGGTGAAATATCTTTTGCTATAAAAGATATGTCAGAATCCATACAAAAAGGTATTGAGCAAATCGAAGAATTACATGGAGAGATTACAAATACTCAAAAAGAGATTATTTATACAATGGGTGAAATTGCCGAAACTAGAAGTAAAGAGACAGGAAACCATGTAAAAAGAGTTGCAGAGTATTCTTATTTACTTGCAATTAAAGTTGGATTATCAGAAGAAGAAGCAAGTATTTTAAAACTAGCCTCGCCTATGCATGATATTGGAAAAGTAGGAATTCCAGATAATATTTTAAATAAGCCAGGAAAATTAACTTTTGAAGAATTTGAAGTAATGAAAACTCATGCCCAACTTGGTTACGAAATGCTAAGACACTCAAAAAAACCAATACTTCAAGCAGCTTCAATTGTAGCAAAAGAACATCATGAAAAATATAATGGTTCTGGATATCCAAAAGGTTTAAAAGAAAAAGAGATTCATATCTTTGCAAGGATTACTGCAGTTGCAGATGTATTTGATGCTTTAGGAAGTGATAGAGTTTATAAAAAAGCTTGGGAAGATGAAAAAATATTTAAACTATTTAATGAAGAAAAAGGAAAACATTTCGATCCTGATATTATCGAACTGTTTTTTGCAAATATTGATGAAATATCTAAAATTAGAGATATGTTTAAAGATACATAATATTAAGTGTTTATACTTATTAATTAAAACTTTAAGAAATATTTATTTTAATTTACTGTGAAAGTTTTTCCAATGCTTTTATTGCTAAATCTGCTTTTTCTTTTGGTATAAAAATATGGTCATGATAATTAACCAGTAACTACATTTGCAGATATATTATGTTCTGTTAATTGTTTAGAAAAAGCAGCCGTTAATCCAACTGCATCTAAGCTTGAATGTATCTCTAATGTAATTTTATTAAAAATTGAATCATTGGATACTCAAAAGGATAGAAAAAACAAAGTTGTGATTCATACTCTACGACACACTGTCTTATTACACTTGCGATGAAGGGAAACTCTCCATATCAGATTAAACAAATCTCAAATCATAAATCTATGAAGATGTTAGAAAGATACATCAAATTAGACCCTAAAATCGGGAAAGAGCCAATCCAAAACCTATGGAAATAGGTTCTTTTTCTGATTCTTATTTATCCTATAGAAACTTTATTTTTACCATTATTTTTGGATTTATACATTAGGGTATCAACCCTTTTGAAAATTGTATCTTCATTATCTTCTAATGTAACTTCTGACAAACCAATACTTACAGTAATCTTTTGATTTTTAATTGTATTTAAATCACTCTCAATAATAGCTCTAATTTTTTCACTAACGATTTTTGCATTTTCTAAAATAGTTTGCGAAAAAATTATAACAAACTCTTCCCCACCTATTCTAAATAAATGGTCATTTTCTCTAATATTATTTTCTATTAGTTTTGATACCTCAATAAGTACATTATCTCCCATTTTATGACCATAAGAATCATTAATCTTTTTAAAATCATCAATATCTAATATCATCATACAAAATGGTGTATTGTAACGTTTTGTCAAAGATAAGTCTTCTTTTAATTTTTCAGTATAAGCTTTTCTATTCTTTATATTTGTAAGTGAATCTATATATGTTAAATCTTTATTTATTTGAATTTCATTTTTTAATTTGTCATATAGTTTATTATATTCATTTGAGATATATGTTAATTCACAATCGTTTTTAGATTCATTAAAGTAATCAATTGTTTTTTCATTTTTTATTGCAGTTGCAATAACTTCAATTGGTTTCGTAAAATTCTTTTTTATCCAATTAAACATAAAATATAAAAAAGCTATAGTAATAAAAAAAGTAAACATAAATATTTTCTTAAAGTTTTCTAAAGCTTCAATTTTTTAGTAATATCAATTTTTACTTCCATTACAATATCTGTATATTTTAAAAGTGAGAACTTTTTATATTCTAATAATGGTATATATGAAATAACTTCATTGTTTTTTTCAATAAGTAATGATTTATTATTTCTAATTGTATTTAAAATAATATCATCAGATTTTTCATTTATAGAAAACTTTTTTAAGTTTTTGAAATATTCTTATCCCTTTTTTCCATTTTATAATAGTATTGATATTTATCATTTGTATTTACTCTATACAAAGATAAATTTTTATGAATATTTAAATCATTAGAAATACTATTGAAAAGTTTAGTATCGATAAAACCTAATTCTAAATAAGTTTCATTTTTTAATTTTGAATATGAATAAAGTTTATATTTGCCATCGATAGCATCTTCTGATATATTATCTGCTAAATAAATTTTTTCATCTATTTTTGTTTTATCTAAAAAGTCTTTGGCTTCTGTTATAACAGATAAATCAAAACCTAAATCTTTTGGAAAAGTTGTCTCATATATAATATAGTTTTTATCTATTAAATAAAGTTCAATTTCAATATCACTTAGATTATATCTACTTTGAATATCTTTTTTTAGTTCTTTAAGAGTAAGAGAAGGACTCTCTTTCAATGATTTTAACGAATAGTTATGAATATTTAAAAATGAGTTACGTTTATCTTCATACTTTGTTGAAACTATTTTTAATGAATCTATAATTCTATTTTTATTGAACTCTATCTCTTTTTGAATATATGTATCTAAATCTGTTTCATACGAATTTTTATAAGTAGTATAAAATAGAGAAAAAATTCCTAAAATAATTAATGAAAATAATATTTGAAGTTTATAAATGGTATTTCTTATATGCAACATAATTCCTTTACTTTAAGGATATATTCTACCCATAAATCAGTTAAATTATCATAGTAAATAATATCAATTAATTAGTCATAAAATAAATCAAAAATCTACATTATGGTTAAGAAATTGGTTACTAAATTAAAAATACCTTAATCTGTCTCACTTTGACTATGTTTAACATTCATTGAAAGCACTGTATAATCGGTGGTTTAAGAGGATTTGGTTAACAAATTTTTTCTTAACCTTTTTCGTAACTTAGAGTATGAAACAACGCTATATAGGGATGGGGTATGGTTAACAATAGGTTACGAAATTTTAGAGAAAAGGTTTAAACACCCCTAAGAATGGGATGTTTAAGAGAGAATGTAAATTACATTCCCATACCAGGCATACCACCCATACCCATATCAGGCATAGCAGGAGCAGCAGAAGATTCTGCTTTGATATCAGTAACAGTAGCTTCAGTTGTTAATAATAATGAAGCAACTGAAACAGCATTTTGCATTGCAACTCTTTCAACTTTTGCAGGGTCAACAATACCAGCTTCAAACATATCTACATATTCACCACTTGCAGCATTAAATCCTAAGTTTTCATTTTCAGATTTCTCTACTTCATTAGCAACAACACCAGCATCAAAACCAGCATTTAAAGCAATTTGTTTTAAAGGTGCTTTAATAGCTCTTAATACAATATCCGCACCAATTTGTTCATCACCATCAAGCTCTAAAGATACTTTTGCAGCAGCTCTAATTAAAGCAGCTCCTCCACCAATTACAATACCTTCTTCAACAGCAGCTCTTGTTGCAGATAAGGCATCATCAACTCTGTCTTTTTTCTCCTTCATTTCAGTTTCAGAAGCAGCTCCAACTTTAATAACTGCAACACCACCTGAAAGTTTTGCTAATCTTTCTTGTAACTTTTCTTTATCATACTCAGATGAAGTACCTTCCATTTCAGCTTTGATTTGATTTACTCTTCCTAAAACAGCATCAGCTTCACCAGCACCATTTACAATAGTAGTATTATCTTTATCAATTACAACTCTAGCAGCTGTTCCTAAAGCTTCCATACCAGTTGATTCAAGTTTCATTCCCATTTCTTCAGAAACAACAGTTCCAGAAGTTAAAACAGCAATATCTTCTAACATTGCTTTTCTTCTATCACCAAAACCTGGAGCTTTAACAGCAGCAATGTTTAATGAACCTCTTAATCTATTTACAACTAATGTAGAAAGTGCTTCACCTTCAACATCTTCAGAAATGATTAATAAAGGTCTTCCTGTTTGATTAACAGCTTCTAAAATTGGTAACATCTCTTTTAAATTAGAGATTTTTTTCTCACATAATAAAATAAATGGATTTTCCATTTCTGTAGTCATTTTTTCAGTATTAGTTACAAAGTAAGGTGATAAGTAACCTCTATCAAATTGCATACCTTCAACTACATCTAGCTCATCCGAAATACCTTTAGCTTCTTCAACAGTAATAACACCATCTTTACCAACTTTATCCATAGCTTCTGCAATCATAGCTCCAATTGCTGTATCAGAGTTAGCTGAAATAGTAGCAACTTGTTCAATCTCTTTTTTATTAGCAACAATTCTTGATGCTGCTTTAAGCTCAACTAAAATAGCATCTGTAGCCTTATCCATACCTCTTTTTAAAATAATTGGATTTGCACCTGCTGTTACGTTTCTAAGACCTTCTTTAAATACAGAATTAGCTAAAACAGTTGCAGTTGTAGTACCATCACCTGCTTCATCAGCAGTTTTTGAAGCAACTTCTTTTACAAGTTGTGCTCCCATATTTTCTAATGTATCTTCAAGTTCAATTTCACGTGCTACTGAAACACCATCTTTTGTAATAGTAGGTGCTCCAAAAGCTTTTTGTAATAATACATTTCTTCCTCTAGGACCCATTGTAACTTTTACAGCATCAGCTAATTTTTCAACACCTGTAAATAATCTATTTCTTGCATCATCACTAAATCTTACTTCTTTTGCCATCTTACATAACTCCTATAATATTTTCTTGTTCTAACACTAAATAATCTACACCATCAAGTGTAAATTCAGTTCCTCTAAATTGTTCAAAAACAATAGTATCACCTACATTAATTTCAGTAACTTCTCCACCAATTGCTTTTACTTCTGCTGTATTTGGTTTTTCTTTAGCTGAATCAACTAAAATAATTCCACTTGCAGTTTTACTCTCTACTTCAGTTCTTTGTACTAGAACTCTTTTTCCTAATGGTTTGAAATTCATGTTAATCCTTTTATTAAGTTTTATAATATTTATTTATAATTTTATTTTTAGCACTCTAATTTTTTGAGTGCTAGATTTTATATAATTTTTACAAATTTGTCAAGTACTATGAGTTAAAATGACTAAGAGTTTAATTTTTTATGTAAGATATTTTTATTTATGTCTATTTATATATTTTAAAAGTAGCTCTTCTAGTGAGATTTTTAAATTATCATCAAGTGTATTTAAAACTTCTTCACATTTAAATGCCAACTCATCAGCAGCTTTTATAGCACCATTTAAACCTAATAAATTGACAAAAGAATTTTTTGCTTGATCATTTTGTGTAGTTTTTCCAGCTTCTTCATCACTTAGAGTTTCATCAATAATATCATCTTGAATTTGAAATAACAATCCTAAATCAATTCCAAAATTAAATAGTTTTTCTTGAGTTTGTAAATCATATTCTGAAATAATTGCACCCATTTTTAAAGAAGCTGCTATTAATTTAGCAGTTTTATGAATATGTAAATATTCTAATTGAGAAAGTTCAAGTTTTTGATTTTCAAAATAACAATCAATCGCTTGACCAATTATCATTCCATTAATACCACCATTTGTAGCTAGACATTTAACTAAGTCTATTTTTACATCATTTGACAAAGGAGCATTTGCTATTTGATTAAAAGCTTCTGTATTTAAAGCATCACCAACTAAAATAGCTGTAACTTCGTCATATTTTTTATGTAGTGTTTCAAAACCACGTCTTAAATCTGCATTATCCATAGATGGTAAATCATCATGAACTAGGGAATAAGTATGAAGCATCTCCAGCCCTAAAGCAACAGGCATTGAATTTTTAATAAGTAAACTTTTATTTGATTTTATAACAGAAAGTAATAGCATTGGTCGGAATCTCTTTCCACCAGCTTTTAACATATCACCTAAAGCATCTTCAAAGTAAGGATGGAATGTTTTTGAAACTGGAAGATTATTAAGTAAATAATCTTCAAATTCATTTAGTAAGTTTTTCATTTGACTATTTTTGTCCAAAAGAACCTAGTCCGCCCATCATATTCATTGCTGTCATCTTTTGATTTTCTTCAGTTTGTTTAATAACATCATTCATACATGAAATTAACAAAATTTGTAATGAATCTTTATCTTCAAGTAATGAATCATCAATTTCTAAATCAATCACTTCTGAGTTTCCATTTATAGAAATTTCAACCATTCCACCACCAGCTTTTGATGTGAATATTTTTGAAGCATTTTCTTCTTTAGCATTAGCAGCCATATCTTGAAATTGACCCATCATATCATTTAAATTTAGATTCTTTAAATCAATTCCATCAAACATGATCACTTCCTACTAACTCGTTTGTTATCATGTCAATATTGTTTTTCTCATCAACAATAACAACAATAGGTTTATAATTTTCTAATTCAGATTCAGAATAAGAAGCATACGAAATTACAATAATTTTATCACCAATTTCAACTTTACGTGCTGCAGCTCCATTAAGACACATGTCTTTACTTCCTGCTTTACCTTTAATAACATAAGTAGCAAATCTTTCACCATTGTTTACATTAACAATTTCAACTTTTTGGCCAACTCTTAAACTTGATGCTTTCATTAAATCTTCATCAATTGTAATTGATCCAACATAATTTAAATTAGCATCAGTAACAGTAGCTCTATGAATTTTACTATATAGCATCTCAAATGTCATATAATTTAGTCCTCTTTAACTTTGTAAATTTACAGCGTCACCCCAGTACTGCTCAGGTATTAAATACTCAGCAACAGGGTTTCCACCTAAGATATGTTCTTCAATTATTCTATCTATTTTTTCCTTAGACAATTGACAATACATGTGATGTCCAGGCTCAATTAACATAACTGGTCCCATTTGACATCTTCCAAGACATGAAGTTCTAATAACTTGAACAGGTCCCATTAATCCCTTCTTCATTAAAGATTGAGCCGTATGATTAAATAAATCTCTTGTATCTTCATTTACACATGATGGCTTTGGCATACCTGGAGGTGAAGCTTGTTCACACTTAAAAATATAAAACGTTGGTTGCGGAATTGAAGGCATTGCCATTGTCTAGTCCTTTTATAAATAAAATTTATATAATTTTAGTGAATTTTAACACTTTTTTATTAAAACCTAATAAAAATAGCTATTTAATTTTTTTTTAAATCTAAAATAATATACTATTTTCTTAAAATCTAAAATTTAAAGGCTATATATGAAAAAAATATTTCTCATTCTTTGTTCGTTTATGTTACTTTTAGAGGCATCAAATCCTATTGCTGTATTTAAAACAACTCAAGGAGAAATTGAAGTTGAGTTAAGACCAGATTTAGCTCCAAAAGCTGTAGAAAATTTCGTAACTCATTCTAAAAATGGTTATTATGATGGATTAATTTTCCATAGAGTAATCAAAGGATTTATGTTACAAAGTGGAGATCCAACAGGTACTGGAAGAGCTGGAGAATCGATTTGGAAAAAAGATTTCGAAGATGAATTTTCACCAAATGCATTATTTGATAAATCTGGTATATTAGCAATGGCTAATAGAGGAAGAAATACAAATGGAAGTCAATTCTTTATTACTACAGTTCCAACATATTGGTTAAATGGGAAACATTCTATTTTTGGCTATGTTACAAAAGGTATGGACGTAGTTAAGAAAATTGAAAATGTTCCAACAAGTGGAAGAAGTGGTGGAGACAAACCGTTAAGTGAACAAAAAATATTAAGTATTACAATAAAATAAATCAAGTTTAACTTGATTTATTTATCCAAAAATCTTATTCAATACCTCTTTATTAGCATGCAACATAATTTGTTTTTCTAAAGTTTCAACTCTTTTAGATTCATTATTAGCTTTTTCTTTCCAATATTCAAGTTTTTGTACTAAAACATCATTTGTTTCAATTGCTTCAAATTTTTCTGTCATTTTTACTAGTTTTTCTGTAAGTTCATCAATTTCTATTTGAAAATTAACTTCAATTTGTTTTTTCTCTTTTTTAAACTTACTTTTAATATCTTCAATTTTATTTTTTAATCTTTTAATATCTAAACGTAAATCACTATTTTCTTTTGTTAATTTCAAAGAAGTACTATGTTTATCTGCATTTTTTTTATAAGTAGCTAATTCACTTTTTAAATTTCTATTTTCTAAAGAGTATTTTTCTGCAATGTAAATATACTTATCTGTATTTCTTTGAGCTTTAAAAAACTCTTCATTAGCATCTTCAAGTTTCATTTTTAAATCATTGATTATTGAATGTTGCTCAGCATTACCCTCTTTACTTCTAATAAAAATTTCACTTTTATCTTTCATTAAAGCACGCTGCATTTCTCTTTTTTTAGCTAATTCTTCAGTAATATCTTTTTGAATTGATATTGCACCTTCAACTTCGCCAGCATCATTTAAAATTGTAATCATATAACATTCTGTGGTAAAACTACCGCTTTCTTTTGTAGTATTTTTTAATCTTCCACTCCATGACTTATTATTAAGAACTTCTGCATACATTTTTACATATAAATCATTAGACGAATCAGGATGCTTTAAAAATTTAAAGTCTTTACCTATTAATTCTTTTTTTGAATATCCAGATATTTTACAACATAAGTCATTTACTTTTACTATTTTCATGTGAATATCAGTTTCAATAACAATATTATTTAAGTCTGTAACTTCTTTATATTTTGACAATTCTTTATTTTTTTGCTCAATTAAAAACTCTTGATATAAAACACCTGCTAAATCATTCATTAAAGAAAGAAGGTTTCTTATATCAATAGGTTTAATTATATATTCATGTATTTTTAATTTGATAGCTTCTGATAAAAATTCATTATCTGAATGTGCAGTTGCAAAGAAGATTGGAACTTTCGAATCAATTCCTCTAATTGCTTTTACCATATCAATACCATTTAATTTTGGCATATTTATATCAGATAATATAATATCAATATCATCTTGATTACGAAGATATATCTCTAAGCCTTCTTTTCCATCTTCTGCTGTATAAACATCTTCAAAAAAATTTGATAGTAGTTGTGACAATTCTGTTCTAATTACAGGATCATCTTCAACATAAAGAATTTTTAATCTCTTTAATAGCTTTTTATCTATTGCCATTTTTTATTTTATTTCCATACTAGTAATAAGTTCAATAAACTTAATAAAATCAAAAGGTTTTAATAAATATTCACTAACTCCATACTCTTTTGCTTTTGAAATATATTCAGTCTCTGTATGCGCAGACATTATAATAATAGGAATATTTATATCTTGACTTATTATATTTTCAATCATATCTAAACCATTCATTAAAGGCATATTTATATCTGTAACAATTGCATCAATATCTGGATTATTTTTTAATACTTCTAAAGCTTCTAATCCGTTACTAGCAGTTAAAAAATTAGCTTCTAATTTTGTTAAAGCATCACTTATTATAGAAAGTAAATCTTCTTCATCTTCAACAAAAAGAAGTTTCAGACTTCTTAATTTTTCTATTTTTTCATGCATATTTTTTTCCAATAGCTTTAGTCTTTTAACTCTTCTTTATCTACAACTCTTTCAATATCCATAATAACTAACATTTCATTATTATCTAATCTCACATAACCTTTTAAGTATTTAGAGGGAATTGCAGAACCCATTTCAGAAACAGGTGCTAATGTACTTGTATCTAATCTTTGAACATCATCAACTAAATCTACAATAATTCCTACCATTCTTTTATCTTCTGTTATTACAGCTATTACAGATGTATTTTCATCGTATGTCCCTACACTTGTATTAAACTTTAATCTAATATCTAAAATTGGTACAACTTCACCTCTTAAATTAATAAGACCTTTTACCCAATCAGATGTGTTTGGTAAAGGTGTGATATTATCTGGATAAGTTAATATTTCTCTAATTTTTGGTAATTCTATTGCATACTTCATGGCACCTAATTCAAATGTCATAAACTCGCTAGTATTAACATAATCAATTACTTTTTCTTCATTATCCATAAATATTCCTTTTATTATACATGTTTATTAAATACAAATTTCTTTTATTTTATCAATTATAAACTTAAAGCTTATTGTTTTTTTAAATTATTTATTGTACACATAGCAATATATTTCGGACTTTGTAAAGATACTATATCACCTACTTGCAAATTATCTAGTGAAACAATTTTATTCTCTTTTGATATTTGAACAAAGCCATTTTTATCTTTTTTATCAGGATGATTTAACTTATAATTATTTTTTAATAAATCAATGCTATTTTGTAATTTTATTAAATATTGTGAATAATTATTTTCATATGTTCTTTTTAACATCTCAAGTTCATTTTGTGAATTTGAGACTTTTTGATTTAAAGTTGATTGAAAAGAAGATTTTAAAAGTTTTATCTCTGATTGTATAAATTCAAATTTAGTTTCAATCGAATTTTGTTTAAATAATTTTTTTAAGTTTGATACATTTTGTTCTTTATTAAATAAGATTTGTTTTAATAAATTATTAAACTCATTAGATAAGGAATCTAAATACATTCTATGCTCATTTATATCAGGCAAAGCAATTTCAATAGCATTAGAAGGAGTTGCAGCTCTTACATCTGCAACAAAATCAGAAATCAGATAATCTACTTCATGTCCAACAGCTGAGATAATAGGAGTTTTAGCTTCATATATCGCATTTGCTACAATTTCTTCATTAAATGCCCACAAATCTTCGATACTTCCTCCCCCGCGACCAACAATCATAATATCACAAGATGAAATATCTGCATATTTTATAGAATTTGAAATATCATAACCAGCACCTTCACCTTGAACTAAAGTTGGTATTAAAATAAATTCTACTAAAGGCCAACGATGTAAAGCAACTTTTTTCATATCTTCAATAGCAGCACCAGTTGCAGATGTAACTAAGGCAATTTTTTTAGGATATTTAGGAAGTTGTTTTTTTATGTCAGGATTGAAGTATCCTTTTTGTTCTAATTTAGTTTTTAATTGCTCATAAGCTAAGGCCAAAGCACCCTGGCCAGCAGGTTGAATTTTATTACATAAAAGTTGATAATTTCCACGTGGTGCGTAAACTGTAATATTTCCTGTAATTACAATCTTTTGTCCAACTTCTAATTGAAATTTTAAATATTTAGTATTTCCTCTAAACATTACACATGAAATTGTAGAGTTTTGATCTTTAACTGAAAAGTATATATGTCCAGAGTTATGATAAGTTAAATTTGAAACTTCTCCTTCAACATATACTTGAATAAATGTAGTTTCAAGTAGAGATTTTATTTGTGAATTTAAAGTAGATACGCTAATTGGTGTATTCATAAAATCTTCTTTTTTTTTTAAAGTTTTCTTGCAATAATTAATGTTGAAATATTCATAGAAAAAGCTTTAACATGAATAGGCTCAAGTCCAGCTATTTTTAATTCTTTACATAAATTATCAGTTGTTAAAAACTCATCAATTGAGTTTGGTAAATATGTATAAGCTTCTTTATTTCTTGAAATTAGTCCACCTAATGTAGGTAAAATTTTATTCATATAAAAATCTGTTACATAGTCTAAAGCATTTCTCTTTTCATTTTTTGTAAACTCAGAAATTACAACTAAACCATCTTTTTTTAGAACTCTTGCAAATTCATCAAAAGCTTCTTGTCTTTGAACAACATTTCTAATTCCATAAGAAATAGAAATAATATCAGCACAATTATCTTCTAAAGGCATAGAAGCAGCTCCAGCTTCAATAAATTCTACTTCTGGCAACTTCTTCTTTCCAAATTCCATCATTCCAACACTTGGATCTACACCAACTATATTTTCGATTTCAATATTATTTGTTTTTGCAATTTTTTTCCAATGTTGAATCATATCACCAGTTCCACAAGCAACATCAACAATTTTTTCTATTTTATCTTTTCCATAAAAGTTAAAAGCTAAATTACAAGCTTTATTTCTCCAAGATTTATCAATTCCCATTGATAAAACTCTATTTGCTACATCATAAGTTCCTGCGATATCATTAAACATTGATACAATTTTTTCTTGTTTACCCATTATTTATAATCCTATTTAAAATTTTATAATATATATTTCCCAATTAAAAGACCTAAAATAAAGCCAATATTAATAGCAACAGCTAAAAACATATATGACATTTTTTTATCTAATTGAGGTAGTTTTTCTAGAATTTCTTCTTGTTTATTTAAAGTTTTATCAAAGTTTTCACTAGCTTTTCCAAAAGTTTTATATGAATCATCTAAAACTTTTGTTGCATTTTTAAGTGCAATCTCTGAAAATTCCATTCTTTCAACAAGTTCTTTTGCTTGTTTAAAACTCATTTCACTCATTTTTTAATATCAATCCAAGTATCTAAATCACAAAATATTTTATTTAATACTGTAATTACATAATCTTTTGCATCTGTTTGTATTCTTCTAAAAAATAAATATTTTCTTGCACTTTCAATATCACCTAACTCTTTTGCTTTAATAGCTTTTTGTGCAAAATCAGTATTATTATAAGCCATTTCCCAAACAGTTGAACCTAAATATCTACTCATTGTAATTACTTTATCATTCTTTACAGGAAAATATCTTGGATCTTTTACAAAATCACAAATAACTGAATTAGAATCAATATATTTATGACCAAAAAAATTAATAAATTGTTCTTCTATATAATCAGGCTGCATGGAAATTGCTCTATTTAAAGCAAACATAATATTCTCAGATGGTTTTTCTTCAATTTTTTTTATTTTTTTCATAGTAGCAATTGCATTTTTACCATCAAGTTCACCATCTCCTAAAGGAATAATCCACTTGATATTATTAAAAGTTCCTACTTTTTTTATTTCATCTAAAACTAGTGATGATGTTTTATTTCCTCCAACATCAACAATAACTTCATGATTATCATCCATTAAAATCAACTCATCTAACTCAGTTAATTTATTTGTACCTAACATTCTTTTATTTACTATTTCAGTTCTTGTAAATGATTTAGAATCATTGTTTTCATCATCAATTTCAATATAAGTGATTTTTTTACCATGTTTCTTATAAAGATAAGGAGCTATCACTTGCATAGCAACTGTAGATTTTCCTACACCACCTTTTGTTTGTGGAATAATAATCATATCAATTAACCTTTTGGATTACGTTTCATAAACTCGATAATTTTTCCATGAAATCGTGCATAAATTTTATTTAATGAGATTTCATAATTATATAATTTGGCAATTTTATCGTAATTTGCATTAATTCCATATTCACACCAATTTTGTAATTCTTCATAACTTTCAAATTCATATCCAAATCTTTTTAATAATCTATTTGTATAAGAATCTACGACCATATACTCTTGTTTACAAGAATAACAAAGAATTGCATCTGCAGTTTCAGGACCTATTCCTTTTTGTTCTAATAGCCAAGTTCTATCTACTTTTTTACAAAACTCTTCAAAGTCACCAAACTCTTCAATTATATTTTTTGCTAGGGCAATTAATCTAACAGATTTTTGGTTTTTAAAGCCACTTGGAGTTATTGCTATAATTAACTCATCTAAATTACAGTTTGATAGTTTATTTAAATTATTTATATCTAACTTTCTTAAATTCTCTAAGGATTTTTCTACATTTATCCATTTAGTATTTTGAGTTAGAATTGAACCTAATAATATTTCAAAACTATTATCACTAGGCCACCAAAACTCATTTTTTTCATCTATTAAATTTTGTTCTTTTAAAAAACATAGTAAATCGTAAGAAGAAGATATACTAATCAATCATTGCCTTTGTTATTATAAGTTCAGGATTATTACATAATTTTTTAATTTTAAAACTATTAGTTGCTTTCCCTTCTTCATTTATATCTGTAACCATTATTTGAAGAATCGTTTTACAAGAACTTGGAACTTCAAAATGTCCACCAAGACCTGTAGTTACTTTTTGAATTGGAACTTTTTTATCCATACCAATAACATTATCTCTACATCCAGTTAACCCAATATCTGTTAAATAAGCCGTATTATTAAAAATTTGTAAATCATCAGTTCCAACATGAGTATGTGTTCCACATATCATACTTACTTCATTTTGCAACATCATAAGCATAATTCTTTTTTCACTTGTAACTTCAGCATGAAAATCAATAAAAATACTTTTTATTCCATCTTTATGAAGTTCATCAACAAGTTTTCTTGCCCAATTAAAAGGATTTTCAACAGTTGGCATTGTATATTGACCCATCAAATTAATAACAGCTAACTTCTCAATACTACTTTCAGTTTGAACATCACAAACTTTTAATCCACTTCCTATTAAACCAGGAGGATAATTATCAGGTCTTAAAACTGGTTTAGTTTCAAGTAAAACCATCATCTCTCTTTTCTTATCAAAGGAGTGATTTCCACCTGTAATTAGATCAATACCCATATTAAGTAGTTCATCACAGTTTTTTGTAGTTAATCCAAAACCATGACTTGCATTTTCACCATTAGCAATTACATGATCAATATTATATTCTTTTCTAATTTTTACTAAATTTTCTTTTATTATTTTTCGGCCAGGGCGACCTACAATATCACCAATAAATGCAATTCTCAAGTGAATCCTTCAACTTATAATTATATTTTTGGTGATTGTAGCAAGTGTAAGTTTAGGGATAACTTTTGTTAGAGCTTATTCAACTCATTTGCACAAATATTTGCTTGAGCAAATGCTATTTGAAAATTGAATCCACCTAATTCTCCAGTTATATTTAAACACTCTCCAATAAAATATAAACTTTTTTGCTTTAAACTTTCAAAAGTTTTATGATTTATCTCATCAGTATTAATTCCACCACGAGTTACTTCTGCTTTTGTATACCCAAAGTTTCCAGCAGGTGAAAATTCATAATATTTTAAAATAGATAATTTCTCTTTTTCATCTTTTTTCAAAGAAGAAATAGCCTTATCTTCTAAATCAATAGATTTTAGAAACTCTTCTGTAAATCTTTTAGGAAAAGGTAAGGCAGAAGATATTTTTTTATTACTTTTGTAAAAATCTTCCATTTTATTTTTAGGTAAAAAATCAATAGCCATTTTTCCTTTCTTCCAATATAAAGAAGAAGTAAGTACAACAGGACCCGAACAGCCTTTATGTGCAAAAAGAAAAGAACCTTCAAATCTTCTTCCATCAACAAAAGTATTTACATAAGTAGAAACACCAGATAGGGTTTTAAACCAAAACTGATCTTTTTGAACTGTAAAACCAACAAGTGCAGGTTCAAGTTTTTCAACTGTATGTCCAAATTTTAAAGCAGTATCAAAAGCAATTGAACTAGCTCCTAAAACAGGATAAGATAAGCCACCACTAGCAATTACAATTTTTTTTGATTCAAGAGTACTTCTTGTAGTCTTTATTTTATATGTTTTATCAAAATCAATTTCTATTACTTTTGTATCTAGATATTTTTTTATATGTGTAGTTAGTCTTAAAAACATATCAATTACATCAGATGAACTATTACAGAAATAAGTACCTTTTACTATTTTTGGATTTATTTTAGGGGATACTCCATTTGAGTTTAAGAATTTAAGTAAATCGTCTTTTGAATACTTAGATAAAATCTCTTTAACAAAATCTCTATCTCCTAAATAGTTTTTACATGTAACTAACTCATTTGTTATATTACATTTTGCTCCACCTGAAACTTTTATTTTAGAACCAACTTTTGGATTTGAATCAATTAAACAAATATTTTTATATTTTCTCTTATCTAATTTTGATGCTAGCATTAAAGCACTAGCACCAGCTCCTACTATTGCTATATCGTAGATGTATTATCCTTTTTACATATAAATCTATTTATTTCATTTTCGTATTCATACACTAAAGAATAACCATTAGCTTTTAATATGTTATGAACAATATACAAACCTAAACCAAAAGAGTCTTTAGCTTTATCTTCATTAGCAAAAAATGGTTCAAAGTATTTTTCTAAATCATGCTCTAATTTTTTTCCACTATTTTCAAAAATAATATTTTCATCTTCTGTTTTAATAGTAACTTTTTTATTATTTGAATATTTAATTGCATTATCAATTAAATTCTTTATTGCTATTGAAAATAGTTTAAAATTAATATTTATTTTTTTATTATCATAAGACCCAAGTATTATTTCATCTTCAAGCATTAAAATATCTCTAGCATTATCTATTACATCATCTAAGAAATAAAATTTTTTTTCAATATTTTTAGTTGATGAAATTAATTCTTCTATTGATGCAAACTCATTAATTAAAAGTTCAAGTCTAGAAAAAACTGATTTTAACTTTTCATTATTCTCTTCATTTTGTTCTAATTGAGTTAAGAAATTACCTTTTGTAATTGGAGTCTTTAACTCATGCATTATATTTCTAATAAATACATTTCTAGCTTCTTTTAAACTTTTTAGTTTTAAAGCAGTTTTTTTGAATTCCATACCTAAAAGAGAAACTTCATCTTTAGAATCACTATTACAACAATCAAAATCAAAATTTTCATTACCAAGAGTTTTTACCTTATCTTTTAATATTTTTAAAGGCATAAGTTTTCTAATTGTAATTAAATACATTAGAATAATAGTAATAATAACTATTGCAAAAACAAGTATAATATAAATATTAGTATTATTATTTGTACTTGTGTTATCTTTTACTAAAATAGTTTTACCTCTTTTTTTAATATACAAATAATTATTATCAGCTAATCTTAAAACTCTAAAAAGCATTTTATCTCTAGGATCTTTTCTCTCAATTAATACTTTTGTTTTTGGGTTATAAGTAATAGCATTTATTTTTCCCATATTCATATATAAACTATAATTAGAGTTTTCTAAACTTTCAGCAAATTCTATATTTAATCCATCTTTGTGATGTTTTCGAAGAACTAATTTTATAATTGGTATATATTTTTGAAATAATTCTGTTTCTTTAACTTTATAGTTTTCAGTCATTAAAATACCAAAACTAGCAATTACTAAAATAATTGATATGATAAAACTTACAGTTATAGTAAAAAATATTGATTGTCTATTCATTATGAAATTTATACCCCATTCCTCTAATTGTATGAAGATATTTTGGTTCTTTAGGATTATCTTCAATCTTTTGTCTTATTCTATTTATAATTACAGCTAAAGAGCCTGAACCTTCATAATCTTGGTTTAATAAATCTGAATTATCAAAAATATCTTCACGCGAAATTATAAAACCATCTCTTTTAATAAGTAAAGATAAAACTTCGAATTCTGCTGCTGTAAGTTTAACATATTTACCATTTTTTGTAATCTCTTTTTTATCCGCATCTAATATAAATGTTTTATTTTTCACTTCCTCTTGTGCATTTGAGTGATTAAATCTTCGTAAAATTGTTTTAATTCTAATTTCTAATTCTCTTGGGTCATATGGTTTTGGTAAATAATCATCAGCACCTAATTGTAAAGCAGTAACTTTATCAGTAATATCACTTCTAGCACTTGAAATTATTATAGGTATATCAAAATCTTTTACAATAGCTTTACAAACATCTAATCCATCCATTCCAGGAAGTGTTAAATCAAGTATAATTAAATCATAAGTATTTAGTTTTAAAGCAGAAAGAGCCAAAAATGGCTCTTCATAGTTAGTTACTTCAATATTAAATTGCTTTAAATATTCTGTTAAGACAATTGCTAATTCAACATCGTCTTCTATCATTGCAATTTTTATCAAGTTAGTCCTTTAATTTAAATCTTTTATTCATTTTCTCAGATTGAATATCTATTAGAACTTTGAACTGTTCTTTTTGTTTAGTATCTAAAACTTTATAAACTTTTTCAATCATATCTGCTTTAGATTTTATCATATTCTGTCTTTTTTCACTCATTCTTTTGATAAATTCATCTTTGTTAAAACTATCTTTTGTAAATAGTGTATTTAAAGACTTACGATTCTTTTTACTATCTATCATAATAGCTTTAACCTGAACTCTTTGATCCTTAGATAAATTTAACTCTTTTAATACCTTAAAGATAGGCATACCCTTTTTCATCTTGTGTGATGACTTCATCATGTGCTGTTTACAATTACCCTTAGAGTTCATCTCCCTATTTTTATTCTGATCCATGCCGTAACTAGCGTATACTGATGTACTTAATAATCCTGCTAAAACTAACCCTGTTAATATTTTATTTGAACTTTTCATTTTTAAATCCTTTAATTGTTTGATAAAGAATTATGACATTAATATTTTAATGATATGTAAATTTAATATTAACGAAATATAACGATATGTATAATAAAAGTGAATTAAATAAAGAATTCTAAAAAAGATAAAAGTAAAAAGATACCCAGAAATAGAGCTAAAAAAAGTGTAAAAAAAAAGCTTAGCATAGACAATCAAAGATTGAATAAGCTAAGCTTTTGTGTAAATACTCAAGAGCTGGCAGCGGCCTACGTTTCCACAAGGGGACCCTGCAGTATTATCAGCGATGAAGAGCTTGACTTCCAGGTTCGAAATGGAGCTGGGTATTTCCTCTTCTCTATAACCACCAGCAAAACTGAGTAATCAATATAC
>NYWO01000026.1 GCA_002685075.1 Arcobacter sp. | reverse complement strand
GGCAGGTTTTCCTTTAATTGAGCATAGAAGATGGCTTAAATTACAAAGTAAAATTGCTAAACTATTAAAATAAAGGCCAAGTCATAGCTAAAAAAATCATATCTTTAATTGTTTTATTTATTATTGTCTATTTTGAATTTGCTACTTTTTCAAGTTCTAAAGAAATAGTTGGAAAAGTAGGCTTCATATTTGCTAAATACTCAAATGAATATTTTGGTTTATTATCTTATATATATCTTTTAATGTTACTTTATCCTTTATATATTATAAATTTTAAAGAAAATATTAAAGGTAAAGATTTAACTTTAAATATAATTATAGTTTTATTAATTCTTTTCGTATCTTTAATATTTCAATCACTTATACTTGAAAAAGGAATATATAGTGGAGAAATAGGAAATATTTTAGTTGAAAGTTTAAGTCCATTTATTGGTAATGCTGGACTGTATATCTTTGTACTAGTAGGATTTGTTATTTCATTTTTAGTTTTATTTGAAAATTCTGAAATGGATGTTTATAAATTAGCAAAAAAGTTTAAAATCGAAAGAAACAATAATGTTAAAAGAATAGAAAATACAAAAACTAAAAGAAAAAAACGAAAAGAAGAGAGCATTTTTGTAAAAGAAAGTGGTGATACTGCAGAGATTATTCTTGATACTCCTATTATTACTCCTGTTGAACCTTCAAAAGTAGATTTTATAAATAAGCCCGATATTTTAGAAGTGGTTGATGAGATAAAAGAAAATAATACCAAAGAGGATGATTCTTATAATATTGAAGAAGTAGTCCCAATTACCCATACAGAAGGGCATTCGATCATTGTTGATGAATTGGAAGAGAATAAAAAGCTTCTTGATGAGATTGAAATAGGAACTACAGAGAAACCAAAAGATTTCAAACTTCCTCATACTAACTTTTTTCAAGCAACACCAAAAGAAAAGAAGTCAAAAGTTTCAGAAGCTGTAATTGATCAAAAAATTTGTGATTTACTAGATAAGCTTTCAATGTTTAAAATTGAAGGTGATGTTGTAAGAACATATACAGGACCTGTTGTTACTACTTTTGAGTTTAAACCAGCACCAAATGTAAAAGTATCAAAAATACTTAATTTGCAAGATGACTTGGCAATGGCTTTAAAAGCACAAACAATTAGAATTCAAGCACCAATTCCTGGAAAAGATGTAGTTGGTATAGAAGTTCCAAATGAAGATACTCAAACTATTTATTTAAAAGAGATGTTAGAAAGTGAACTATTCCAAAACTCAAAATCACCATTAACAATGATTTTAGGTAAGGATATTGTTGGTAAGCCTTTTATTACAGATCTTAAAAAACTGCCACATTTATTAATTGCAGGAACAACAGGCTCTGGAAAATCAGTTGGTATTAATTCAATGATTTTATCATTATTATATAAGAACTCTCCAGATAACTTAAAATTAGTTATGATTGATCCAAAAATGCTTGAGTTCTCAATGTATAATGATATTCCACACTTATTAACTCCTGTAATTACAAAAGCAGGAGATGCTGTAAATGCCTTAGCAAATATGGTTGGTGAAATGGAGCGACGTTATACTTTAATGTCACAAACAAAAACTAAAAATATTGAAAACTATAATGATAAAGCTAAAAAAGAAGGTTTTGAAACATTACCTTATATAGTTGTTGTAATCGATGAGTTAGCGGATCTTATGATGACAAGTGGAAAAGATGTTGAGTATTCAATTGCAAGACTTGCTCAAATGGCAAGAGCTTCAGGAATTCACTTAATAGTTGCAACTCAAAGACCTTCTGTTGATGTTGTAACTGGTCTTATAAAAGCAAATCTTCCAAGTCGACTTTCATATAAAGTAGGGCAAAAAATTGATTCTAAGATTATCTTAGATTCTATGGGAGCTGAATCATTATTAGGTCGTGGAGATATGTTGTTTACACCTCCTGGAATGTCGGGACTTGTAAGAATTCATGCCCCTTGGTCAAGTGAAGATGAAATTGAAAAAGTAGTTGATTTCTTAAAAGCTCAACGAGATGTTGAATATGATATGAATTTTATAAAAGATAGAAATTCTCAGAATTCTTCAAATACTTCTACAAGTGCAGAACTTGGTGATTTAGATGAATTATATGAAGCTGCTAAAATGGTTTGTATTAATGATAATAAAACATCTATTTCTTATATTCAAAGAAAACTTAGAATTGGTTACAACAGAGCAGCTACAATTGTTGAACAATTAGAACAAACTGGTGTTTTATCAGAAGCAAATGTTAAAGGAAATAGAGAAATTTTAGTATAAATTTTATATTTAATAAGAAAATCACTAGCTTTTTCTTGTTAAATTACCATATACGCATAGTGTATGTAATTTTTAATAATTTTTATGCTAAAATAAATAAATTATTATATAAGGAGTTTGTTATGAATACAGGTATTGTAGGAAGACACATAGATTTAACTGAATCAATTAAAGAATATATAAATAGCTCGGTGGAAGCATTTAAAAAATATAATTTAGATATTATTTCGGTAAATTCAATTATCTCTCAAGAAGAGAAACACGGTAAAAAAGCATTTTCTTTTGAATTTACTTTAAATGTTGCACATTTAGATACAATTGTTGTTAAACAAAAAGATAAAGATTTATATTCTGCTATTGATATAGCAGTAGATAGAGTTTGTAAAGTTTTAAGAAGACATCATGATAAAATTTCTGCTCACAAAGCTACTAAATTAACTGAGGTTGTTTCTTCTGAAATTGAAGATAAAATTGCAGTTGAATTAGAAAACTTAGAATCAGAGATTTATCCTGCAAGACTTAGTTCTTACAAACCAGTAGATATTGAAGAAGCATTAAAAGAGCTAAAAGGTTCTGATGCTGCATTCAAAGTATTCTATGATAAAGACGATAATATGAGAGTACTATATAAAAGTAGTGCTGAAGGAAAATTTGGATTATATTAATCTTGAATTTTTATAAGGAAAAAGGTGTTAGTCTCAATGACTAATGCCTTTTTTAATTTAATAATATACAAATAGGATATTAAAAATTTATGAATAAAACATTAAAAAAAATTGCACTTATTGGTCAACCAAATGTAGGTAAATCATCATTATTCAATAGAATTGCACAAAAAAGAATTGCAATTGTTTCTGATATGGCAGGTACAACAAGAGATATTAGAAGACATGAAATTACTATAATGGACAAATCTGCATTAATGCTTGATACTGGTGGTATTGACGAAACAAATGATGCAATATTTTCAAATGTAAAAAGAAAAGCTATCGAAACTGCAAAAGAGGCTGATATAATACTTTTTATGGTTGATGGTAAAAATATACCTGATGATAAAGATAAAGAATTATTTTATGAGCTTCAAAGATTAGGAAAAGATTTAGCTTTAGTTGTTAATAAAATTGATAATGATAAAGAGTTAGAAAGACTTTGGGAATTTTTCGAATTTGGTATTGGTGAAGAAAACTTATTTGGAATGTCTGTATCTCATAATAGAGGTACAAAAAACTTATTTGATTGGATTTATTCTATTCTTCCAGAAGTTGAAGAGGAAGTATTAGAATCTTCTGAAGTAAAAGAAATAATAAATGAAGCGCATGTAGTTCCTTTAGAAAAAGTTGAAGGAATAGAAGATTTAGAAGATTATGAAATTCAAGAAGATATTGTTTTTGATGATGAAGAATTAGAAAATCCTGAAGCTTTTGTTGTTGATAATAAAATTAAAGTTGGAATTATAGGTCGAGTAAATGTTGGAAAATCTTCAATATTAAATGCAATTGTAGGACAAGAAAGATCTGTTGTTTCTCCGATAGCAGGTACAACTATTGATCCAGTTGATGAAGTATTTGAGTATGCCGATAAAAGTGTTACATTCGTAGATACTGCTGGTTTAAGAAGAAGAGGAAAAATTGAAGGAATTGAAAAATTTGCTTTAATGAGAACAAGAGAGATGTTAGAAAAAGCAAATGTTGCTTTACTTGTATTAGATGCATCTTCTGAATTAACAGATTTAGATGAAAAAATTGCAGGTCTTGTTGATGAATACGGATTAGGTACAATTATTGTTCTTAATAAGTGGGATGAGAATATGGAAACTTTCAAAAAAATGGAAGAATTAATTAGAGAAAGATTTAAATTTCTTTATTATGCTCCAATTATAGCAGTATCTGCTAAAACAGGACGTTCTATAGATAGATTAAAAGATAAAATTATTGAAATATATGATAATTATACTCAAAGAATTCCAACATCAGCACTTAATAGAGTAATTGAAAAAGCTGTAATTAGACATGCTCTTCCAAGTCCAAATGGAGCATATTTAAGAATCTATTATTCTACACAATTTGAAACTAAACCACCTCGAATTGCTTTAGTTATGAATAAACCAAGATTACTTCACTTTTCTTACAAAAGATATTTAATTAACTTTTTAAGAGATAACTTTAATTTTGAAGGTTGTCCTATTCACATTATCGCTCGTGGTAAAAATGATAAAGTTGGTGATGAGGAATATTTAGAAGAAAAATAATTACGAAGGAGTTTTCTTGCAAATTTTAAAAAACAATATATTCGCAGGGATAACAGCAGCAGTAGTAGCACTGCCATTAGCATTAGCTTTTGGAGTTGCTAGTGGCGCAGGTGCAATTTCTGGTTTATATGGTGCAATAATATTAGGTTTTTTTGCAGCACTTTTTGGAGGAACTTCCACTCAAATATCTGGACCAACTGGTCCTATGACAGTTGTTGTTGCAACTGCAATTGCTACTTTTCCAAATGATTTATCAACGGTAATGACAGTAATCTTTTTATCCGGTTTAATCCAAATATCTTTTGGATTAGTAGGAATTGGAAAATGGATTAAATATATCCCCTATCCAGTAATTTCAGGTTTTATGTCAGGTGTTGGTGTAATTATTATAATTTTACAAATAAATCCATTTTTGGGTGTTGAAGCTTCTAGTTCGGTTATTTATACTATAACACAACTATTTGATACTATTAGACATGCAGATAATCATGCATTAATCATCGCATATATAACGTTAGGAATAATGTTTTTAACTCCTAAGATTATTACTAAATATATTCCTTCTGCTTTAATTGCTTTATTTGTTGTAACTTATCTTACTATTTATATGGGATATGATGTTGATACAATAGGAAATATTCCCGTTGGATTACCAGACTTTACTCTTCCTTTCTCTTTTGATATTTTACAATTAAGCAGTATTATTACATTATCTATTACCCTTGCTTTATTAGGTTCAATTGATTCTTTACTAACTTCATTAGTTGCAGATTCAATGACAAAAACAAAACATAATCCTAAAAAAGAGCTAATAGGTCAAGGTATTGGTAATTCAATTTGTGCATTTTTTGGAGCAATTCCAGGAGCAGGGGCTACTATGCGTACAGTTATTAATATAAATAGTGGCGGAACTACAAAAGTATCTGGAATGATTCACTCAATTACTCTTTTACTTATTATTCTATTTTTAGCTCCTCTAGCTTCTCAAATACCACTTGCTGTATTATCAGGTATTTTAATTAAAGTTGGTTTTGATATTTTAGATTACAAATTTTTAAAAATTATGAATAAGGTTTCAAGACAAGATTTACTTATTATGACAACAGTATTCTTACTAACAGTTTTTGTAGATTTAATTATGGCAGTTGGTGTTGGTATTACAATTGCATCAATTTTAGCCGTTTATCAAATTTCAAAAAATACAAGAATAAAAACAAGAAGATCAAAAAGTTCATTTGATATTGATATTTCTAATAATAATATAGAAATTATAAAAATTGATGGCTCTTTATTTTTTGGAACGGCATCTGAATTAGATAATAAATTAGATAATATTTCAAAAAATAAGATTGTAATCTTAGATTGTAAGAATGTATCTTTTTTAGATATCTCAGCTATTCTTACACTAGAAGATATGATTACTAAATTAAGTTCAAAAAATATAAGAACATTGCTTGTTTTAAAGCATGCACATAAAAGAAATATACTAGCAGTAGATTCTGATAATTCTTTTAAAAAACATAAAATGTTTTTTCATATGGATGATGCAATTAATTATACGCAAGAGTTGGAGCTTAAAATAAATGTCTAAAATTTATTTGTTAAACAATTTAAAATATGAAGGTATAGAAAATTTAAGTGTTTTTGGAATTGAATATATTCAAAGTGATATTGATTTAAATAAATATGATGCTTTAATATTTACTTCTAAAAATGCTATTTATTCTATTGATTCTTTTAATAAAAAATGGAAAGAAATACCATCTTATGCAATTGCACCTAAAACTGCAGAAGTAATAAATAAATATAATGGGAACTTAGTATTTACAGGTCTTACTTCTCATGGAAATGAATTTGCAAAAGAGTTAATACAAGTACTTCAAAACAAAAAAGTATTATATGTAAAAGCATTAAAGACTGTATCAAATATAGTTGATATTTTAAAAGAAAATTATATTGATATTGATGAATTAGTATCTTATAAAACTTCATGCTTAGAAAGTAAAGAAATATTAGAAAATAACTCTATTTTTATCTTTACAGCACCTTCAAGTGTAGAGTGTTTTTTTAAAAATTATAAATGGAATAATTCCTATAGAGCTATTGTTATAGGAAAAACAACTGCAGATCATTTACCTAAAAACATAGATTATATTGTAAGTGAGAAAACTTCTATAGATGAATGTATAAAACTTGCTAAGCAACTATTAGATTAAAACTAAAATTAATCATCAATTAGATAAAATATTACCATCTAAGTAGTTCGGGATTTCCATTGTTGAGGGTCCGATACTATATTTTAGTACGTAATTGTAACTAGTCGGTGTGCAGCGATTCATTATGTTTTTGCTCCTGAAGTCTAGCTCTTATGTACGGTTATTGGCTTTTTAGGGCCAAATTGATGGTTAACGACTACTTGGGTCTTAAAAATAAAATAATTATAATACAAGGAATAATCGTGAATATATTAATACTTGGTAGTGGTGGTAGAGAGTACTCTATTGGTCTAGCTATCTCTAAAGAAAATGAACATAACTTATTTTTTATGCCTGGAAATGGGGCTACTGATAATTTAGGGACAAATATTAATATTAAAGATTATAATAAACTAGCACTTTGGGCAAAAGATAATTTAATTGATTTAACAATTGTAGGACCTGAAGCTCCTTTAGTAGATGGTGTTGTTGATATATTTAAAGAAAATGATTTAACAATTTTTGGACCAAGTAAAGCAGCAGCTACACTTGAAGGCTCTAAAGTTTATATGAAAAATATATTAAAAAAGTATAACATACCAACAGCAGCGTTTATTGAAACTACAAATGAAAAAGAAGCACATGATTTTATTGATACTATGAGTTTACCGATTGTTGTAAAGGCAGATGGTTTATGTGGTGGTAAGGGTGTAATTATTGCACAAAGTATTCAAGAAGCAAAAGAAGCAGCAAGTGCTATGTTAGCAGGTACTTCTTTTGGTGATGCGGGTACATCTATTGTAGTTGAAGAATTTTTAGATGGTTATGAACTTTCAATTTTTGCTATTTGTGATGGTGAAAATTATAAAGTATTACCAGCAGCTCAAGATCATAAAAGAATAGGTGATGGTGATACTGGACCAAATACTGGTGGTATGGGTGCTTATGCTCCAACTCCTTTAGTTAATGATGATATTTATCAGAAAGTTGAAGATAGAGTTATAAAACCAACTTTAGAAGGTATGAAAAAAGAGGGTGCACCTTTTGAAGGTGTACTTTTTATTGGAGTAATGGTAGTTAAAGGTGAACCTATTATCTTAGAATATAATGTAAGATTTGGAGATCCTGAGTGTGAGATTTTAATGCCTCTATTGGAAACTCCAGTTTCTGAATTATTTTATAAAGGTGCAACAAAACAACTTGATAAATTAGAAATTAAAATTAAAGAAGAGTTTGGAGTTGGAGTTGTAATGGCAAGTGAAAACTATCCATATTCAAGTTCAAAACCTGCTGAAATTATAGTTGATGAAATTGTTGATGAAGATTTAGCTCTAAATTCTCATATTTCTTATGCAGGTGTTTCTAAAGTTGATGAAAAACTTATCGCTGATGGTGGAAGAGTATTAGTTTGTGTTGGCTTTGGAAAAAGTATAAGAGAAGCAAGAGATAGAGCTTATACTTTATGTGGACAAGTTCATTTTGCTGGTAAAAAATGTAGATCTGATATTGCATATCAAGCTTTAAAGTAGTTAAATGTCTAACAATACAGATAATTTACAATTAGCATCATTAAGGTCACGTGCAACTGCTTTTGTTATTGATGATTTACTTGTAACTGCAATTATTCTTATTATTTTTTGGGAAAACATAATGGCTGTTAGTCATGATGTTAATGCAATGATGTTTTTTATGAAAACAGATTTAGTAATGCCTTTAATATTTTTAAAGTTTGTTTATCAAGCTTTGTTTACTTGGTATTATGGTGCAACAGTAGGAAAAATAGTAGCTAAAATAAAAGTTATTGATGCTGATAACTGGGGAAGAGTATCTGTTTTTTCGGCTATTTTAAGATCAATTGGAAGAATTTTTTCTGAAATGTTCTTTTATGTTGGTTTTTTAATTGGATTTTTTAATGATGGAAGAAAAACATTTCATGATTTTACAGGTAAAACATTGGTTGTAAATGCTTAAGAAATCACTAGCTTCACTATTATTACTTAGTACTTTATCCTTTGGTGAAGAACTTCAAACTGAGAAGTTTCAAATTATTTCTGAAAATATAAAAACTGAAAACAATATTGTTACTGCTAGTGGTAGTGTTGTTGTTTTCTCTGCAACTTATTATTTAAGTGCTTCTAAAATTATCTATGATAAAGAAAAAGAGACTTTTGAACTATTTGATAATGTTTTAATTTTAAAAGATAATACTATTCAAACTCAAAGTGATTATGCTTTAATAAATCTAAAAAATGATGCTTATGCACAAAGTCCAGTTATGCTTTTTGATAAAGAAAGTAATCTTTGGGTTAATTCAAAAAAATCCACTAAAGACCAGACAAATATTGAATTAGATAGTTCAATTATATCATCTTGTGATTGTGTAGATCCAGCTTGGAGTATTCGGGTGTCATCAGCTTCTTATGATACAGAAAATAAATGGATGCATGCATATAATCCAAGATTATATTTTAGAAATGTACCTGTTTTTTATAGTCCTTATTTAGGGTTTCCTACAGATACAACAAGAAGAACAGGACTTTTACCTCCAACAATTGGATATTCAAATACAGAGGGTTTATCTTACTCTCAATCTATATTTATAGCACCTAAAGCAAATTATGATTTAGAGATTATTCCACAAATTAGAGATAAAAGAGGATTTGGAGTATACTCATATTTTCGATATGCAGATTCTGCTTAT
This sequence comes from Arcobacter sp., assembly GCA_002685075.1. Taxonomy (GTDB): domain Bacteria; phylum Campylobacterota; class Campylobacteria; order Campylobacterales; family Arcobacteraceae; genus Poseidonibacter. The sequence continues at coordinate 15,285 of NYWO01000026.1, read as the reverse complement.
TCATTACTTAAATTAAATGCAGGTTTTTTTAGAGAGAAAGAGAGTTACAAACAAGAGAATGATTTGGATAACCAAAAGCATTATGGCTGGAGCGTAGATTATGAAAGAACGAAACTCCTTTCAAGTGGAAATCATCAAGACGGATTATATGCATCAATAAATTGGCTAAATGATATTGAGTATGATACTTTAGAAGAAGATGATGATTCAACTTCAAGTGATGAAAAAGTTGAATCTAAAATTAACTATTTTTATAATACACCTAAATACTATGGTGGTATATATGGAAGATACTATATTGATACAGATTTAGATGATGATGAAAATGATGAAACATTACAAAAATTACCTGAATTACAGTTTCACTCATATAATGATGAATTATTTGGCTTGAATAAAGTTTTATACTCTTTAGATTCAAGATTTAAGAGATATACTAGAAAAGTTGGGGTTGGAGCAAACTACTATGAAGTTTCATTACCTATAAATTATTCTAGATATTTTTTAGATGATTATTTATATGTAAATATAGAAAATAAATCAGTTTTAAGTAAATATGAATATACAAATGATACTTCAAATTATGAAGATGGAACTTTAATTCAAAATGAAGTTTCTGTTTCAGTTGGAACTGATTTAATTAAACCTTATGATAAATATTTACATACAATAAATATTGAAGCAGAATATTCTCATCCTAAAAATATAAAAGAAGATGGTGCTTTATATGGAATTTCAGGTAATGATTATGAAGAGGAAGATGATTTGTCTTCTTTTACTAATTCTACAAGTAATAAAACTATAAATTTATCATTAAATCAATCTTTATATCATAACGATAATTTAGAACAATTAATAAATCATAAATTAAAACAATCAATTCTATATAATAGTGTAGATGAACCAAAACTTCAGAACACAGAAAACTATATTAAATTAAACTATAAAGATGCAACTATTTCAAATAGAATAACATATAATGTTCAAGATAAACAGTTCATAGAAAATACAATTAGTACAAGTTATAAAATAAAAGATTTAACATTAAATGCAGGATATTATAAATCTAAAGATACCCCAAATTCTGGAAAAGAAGATTTAGAATCTTATAATGTTGAAGCAAATTATAATATTTCAAAAGATTATAAATTTGGATACTATGAAAACTATAATATACTAGAAAAAATAAGAAGTAAACAAGGTATCAATTTAAACATAGATGACAAATGTTGGAATTTTGATATTACATATGAAAGAGAAAGAGTTGCTTCTTCAAGTGACGATGATGTAGATCAAAAAATCATTTATTTAAATCTTACACTAAAACCTCTTGGCGGTATAAAACAAGAATATACAGTTGAGGATAACTAATGACGCCTGATCCTATATTTTTTAAAAATAGAGAAGTAGCTGCTTATAGGTTACTTGATATTCTACCCATTGACAATATGAAGTTAGAAGATTGGACCGTATTATCAACTTCATGTAGTGGGTATCCAATTGCTAGTATTATTGCAAAAGAATTAAATGCTAAACTAGATATGATATTTAGTAAAAAAATTTTTGCATCTAGTAATAATGAGTGTGAAATAGCGATTGTTACTGAAGCTGAAGAAGTTTTAATACATGAAGAACTTGTAAAAGCATTTGATATTAGCTTAGATTTGATTTATGGTCAATCAAAATTTTTATATGATAATGAATTATCTTATGAGGTTAGTAAGTTTAGAAATGGTGAAGAGTTAACTAATCTAAATGGGAAAAACATATTATTAATTGATGAAGGATTAAATACTGGGTTAACAATGATGGCTTGTATTAAAAGTGCAATTAAATTAGGTGCTAAATCAATTTCAGTAGCAACTCCTGTAATACCAACAGCTAGTGTTCCAACAATTGAATCAATTGCAGATGATTTGTATTATATAAAAAAATTAGATCACTTTATATCTATTAATTTTTATTATGATACATTAGACGAAGTAAAGTTTGAAGATATAGAAACAATAAAAAAGGATTAAAATAAATGTCAACAGTTTGTGAATTTGAATTAAATAAAAAACAAGAGATTTTTGAGTTTAGCAAAGTTGCTAAACAAGCTAATGGATCAGTATTAGCAAAATTAGGAAATGCAGTTGTATTAGCTACCGTAGTTAGTGAATTTGATAATCCTGTAAGTGAAGATTTTACTCCTTTAACAGTTCAATATGTAGAAAAAACATATGCAGCTGCTAAACTTCCAGGTGGTTTTATTAAAAGAGAAGCAAAGCCTAGTGAATTTGAAACTTTAACTTCAAGAGTAATAGATAGAAGTTTAAGACCATTATTTCCAAAAGGATATGTATATCCTACAACTATTACAGTTATGGTTTTAAGTGCAGATAAAGAAGTTGATTTACAAGCATTAGCTTTAAATGCTGCAAATGCTGCTTTATATACATCAAATTTACCAATTAAAAAATCTGTTTGTGGTGTAAGAGTTGCAAAAATTGATGGTGTATATGTTGCAAATCCTAAAATGACTGAACTTGAAAATTCAACTTTAGATTTATATATAGCTGGTTCTAAAGATGAATTATTAATGATTGAAATGAAAGCTATCTCATCTTCTGACATGATTGAAGTTGATATTGAAGCTTTTACGAAAGTACATAATACAAATGAAATGAATGAAGAACAGTTAGTAGAAGCAATTGCTTTTGCTCAAGAAGTTTTATTTGAAGCTAATACTACTTATGAAAATGGTTTTGAAATAGCTTGTAAAGAGATGAAAGAAGTTGAATTAGTTGAATTTACAATTGCAGAAGAAGTAATCTCTTATGTTAGAGATAACTTCTCTTCGGATATTACAGAAGCTATTAAAAAATTAGCAAAAAGTGAAAGAGCAACAGAGCTTAAAGATGTAGCTAAGATGATATCTGCAAATTCATATTGTGAAGAAAATGAAATAGAGTTTTCTGTAATTTATGAAGCTGTTTCAATTGTAAAAAGAGAAATTGTAAGAAATATGATTGTAAGTGATAAGGTAAGAGCAGATGGAAGAGGATTAAAAGATGTTAGACCAATTTCTATTGAAACAAATATTTTACCATCAGCTCACTCATCTTGTTTATTTACAAGAGGTGAAACTCAAGCACTTGTAGTTGGAACTCTTGGTGGTCCAAAAGATGGACAAATGTTCGAAAAACTAACTGAAAAATCAACTTCAATTGAAAATTTCATGTTACATTATAACTTCCCAGGTTTCTCAGTAGGTGAAGCTAAACCAATGTTTGGTGTAGGAAGAAGAGAATTAGGTCATGGTAATTTAGGTAAAAAAGCTTTAGAAGCTACTATTGATAATGATTATGGTGATACAGTAAGATTAGTTTCAGAAATTTTAGAGTCAAATGGTTCTTCATCAATGGCAACTGTTTGTGGTGGGTCATTAGCATTAAAAGCAGCAGGTATTCCAATTTCTGATTTAGTTGCAGGTGTTGCTATGGGTATGGTTGTTGAAAAAGGTGAGTATTCTGTATTAACTGATATTATGGGTCTTGAAGATCATGATGGAGATATGGATTTCAAAGTTGCAGGTACTACTAAAGGTATTACGGCTTTACAAATGGATATAAAACTTGGTGGAATTGAATTATCAGTTTTACAAGAAGCATTATTACAAGCAAAAGAAGGTCGTGACCATATTTTAGGTTTAATGAAGAGCGCAGCAGAGGATATAGTTCCAAGTGAAGCACTACCTTTAATTGAGCAATTTGCGATTGATCCAAGTAAAATAATGGTTGTTATTGGAAAAGCTGGTTCTACAATTAAAGAAATAATTGAAAAATTCTCAGTAGGAATTGATTTAGATAGAGATAGTGGAACTGTAAAAGTTAGTGGAAATAATAAGCAAAATGTATTAGATGCTTGTGAACACATTAAAACTATTTCTAATAATGCAGTTTCTAGAAAACAACCTTCTAAAAATCTGGATTTCGAAAAACTTTATACAGTAGATGATGTATTAATGGCAAAAGTTGAAAGAATTGTTGATTTTGGTGCATTTATGGCCTTACCTAAAGGTGGAGAAGGATTACTTCACATTTCTAAAATTTCTAAACAAAGAGTTAAAAATGTTTCTGATGTTTTAACTGTTGGAGATGAAGTAGAAATAAAAGTTCTAAAAGTAACTAAAGATAGAATTGAATTAGCTTCGAGTTCAATTTAATAATTAACCCTAGTTTAATATTTCTTACGTTAGTATAGTTAAATAATTTTTTAACTATACAACTTAAGGGGTACTAAAATGGCGAAACTTTTAATTGTAGATGATTCTACTATGCTAAGAGATATGTTAAACTATGCATTAAATGAAGGTGGTTACACAGACGTAACTGAAGCAGTTGATGGTGTAGATGGTTTAGCAAAAGCTAATGCTGCAAAATTTGATTTAATAATAACTGACGTAAATATGCCAAATATGGATGGATTAACACTTATTGGCGAACTTAGAAAAATACCGCAATATTCAAAAAAACCTATTTTAGTATTAACAACTGAGAGAAGTGATGAAATGAAAACAAAAGGAAAAGCTGCAGGAGCAACAGGATGGATTGTTAAACCTTTTGTTCCAGATCAACTTTTAAAAGCAGTAAACATAGTACTAAGCAGATAAAAAGGATCTAATATGTCATTTGATATTTCAAAATATAGAGAAATGTTTTTAGAAGAAGCTGAAGAACTTTTTGAATCGGCTGATAATGTACTTTTAGAAGCTGAAAATAATGGTTCATTAACTGATGAAGAAATGGGTCAATTATTTAGAGATGTACATACTTTAAAAGGTAGTGGTGCATCTGTTGAATTAAAACTTTTTGCTGAATTTACTCATGATGTTGAAAACTTAATGGATAAATTAAGAAACCATAAGATTGAATTTGTACCTGAAATGGCTGGAACTTTAATTGATGGTTTAGATGTGATGAAAGAAATTTTAGATTTAGAAGTTGCTGAGGATTTATCTAGAGATACTTTTACTGAAATGACAACTTCATTACTTGAAGAAATTCGTGCATATTCAAATGGAACAGTAGTAAAAAAAGTTGAAGATTCCCCAGTTGCAGAAACTTCTGTTTTAAAAACACCGATTATTGAAGAAGTTTCAGATAGTGATAATTTTGGATTTTTTGATGATGAATTAAATGATCAAATAGGTAGTAAATCTTATGGGATTTTTGCTGATGATGTAGATGAAAATCAAGAGAGTTTTGGATTTTTTGATGATGATTTAGAAATAGCAACACAAAACTATAAAGATGTAGCTGTAAATAATGAAGAAAAAGAACACTTTGGTTTTTTTGATGATGTTCCTTCTATTACACCTGATTCAGTAATGAAAACTAATAATATTGAAGAAACTGAAAGTAAAGCTGCTGTTATATCAAATGAAAGTACTACTAATGCCCAAGAAAAAGCAGTAACACCTAGAGTTAGTAGAGAAGTAAAAGAAAAAACTACTAAAAAAACTTCTACAAACAATAATATCAGAGTAAATTTAGATAAAATTGATTTACTTATGAATAATGTTGGTGATCTAGTTATTACAAATGCAATGCTTACACAGTTCTCATCTACAATTGATGATTCAAAAACTAGAAATTCAGTGCTTGAAAGATTAGAATTATTAGAAAGACATATTAGAGATATGCAAGATTCAATTATGAGTATTAGAATGGTGCCTATGGAATCTATTTACTCTAAATTCCCAAAAGTTGTAAGAGATATTTCTAAAAAGCTTGGTAAAAAAGTTGAATTTAAACACTTTGGCGATAATGTTGAAATTGATAAAGCAATGATTGAAGGATTAACAGATCCTTTAATGCATATTATAAGAAATTCTCTTGATCATGGTCTTGAAACTCCAGAAGAAAGAGAAGCATCTGGAAAAATTGATGTAGGTTCTATTGTTATTTCTGCAGAACAAGCTAATGGTCAAATGATTATTACTATTGAAGATGATGGACGTGGAATTAATGTAGAAAAAGTTGCATTGAAAGCTTTAGATCAAGGTCAAATTGATGAAAATCAATATAACAATATGAATGATAATGAAAAAGCAATGCTTGTGTTTGGTGCAGGAGTTTCAACAGCAGATCAGATTTCAGAAATTTCAGGACGTGGTGTTGGAATGGATGTTGTAAAAACAAATATTCAAAAACTAGGTGGAGATCTAAAACTTGATACTAAGTTAGGTGAGGGTACTGTATTAACAATTATGTTACCTTTAACACTTGCTATTCTTGATGGTTTAGATATTGCAGTTAGTGATCAAAAATATATTTTACCTTTATCTTCAATTGTTGAATCATTACAACCAACATCAGATATGATTAAAAAAATTGGTGATGGTACTCAAGATTTATTAATGTTAAGAGAAGAATTTATTCCAGTTGTACGAATACATCAGTTATTTGGATTAAAAAGTAGTTTTGAAAAATTAGAAGATGGAATGCTAATAGTTGTTAAATCAGGAAATACAAAAGTCGCTTTATCAATTGATGAATTTTTAAATCAACATCAAGTTGTAGTTAAGCCTTTAGATAAAAACTTTAGATCTGTTGAGGGAATTGGAGCTGCCACTGTAAGAGGTGATGGTAGCATTGGACTTATTTTAGATGTTGTTGGTATTATTAATGCACAAATTAACATCGAAAGAGGTATAAATAAAGCAAGAAAAGCTTCATAAATGAGTTATACAACTGATGATGTTCATAAAAAAGTTAAAAAACTTTTATATGGATTAACTGGTATTACACTAGCTGATAACAAAGATATTATGATCTCAAATAGGATTGATAAATTAAAAAGAGATTCTAAATACAAAGGTGATATTATGGAACTTCTTCGTTCAATTGAAGAAGGTTCATATGTTACAGAATTTATAAACTCTTTTACTACAAATAAAACTCATTTTTTTAGAGAAGATTTTCATTTTTTAGATTTAAAAAATAGAGCTTTACCTGAACTTGCAAACTCTGGAAATAAAATTAACATGTATTGTTCTGCATCATCAACTGGTGAAGAACCATACTCAATGGCTATGACAGTTTTAGAAACTGAAGTACAACTTGGAAAAAAAATTAACACCTCAATAATAGCAACAGATATAGATACAAATGTATTACAATATGCTGCTAATGGTGTTTATAGGTATTCAAAGTCATCTAAAGAATTTCCTGAATGGATTAAACCTTCAAAATATTTTAAAAGAAGAGTTCAGAAAAATTTATCTGGAGAAGAAATTCTTATAAAAGTTAAAGATGAATTAAAAAGAATGCTTACTTTTCAAGTAATGAACTTAAATGATAGTTCTTATCCATTTTCAAAAAATCAATTTGATATTGTTTTTTGTAGAAACGTGCTAATTTATTTTTCTGCAGAAGATCAAAATAAGATATTGAAAAAACTTTTTTCTCATTTAAAAATTGGTGGAACTTTATATTTAGGTCATTCTGAAAATCCACAAGATTTAGTAAATTATGTAAAAAGAGTAGGACAAAATATTTTTATAAAAGAAAAGGAAATTGTTTGATTGTAATTGGACATAAAGATGGAAGTATTGAAAAAGCATCAGCGGTTAGATTTACTCAAAAAACTAAAGGTTTATGTACTCACACAGTAATTGGTGGAGAATTTGCAGTTGGAACTGATCTTGAACAAATAGCTTTTAAAACACTTTTAGGTTCATGTGTTGCAATTATGTTTTATGATAAAGTTACAAAAATAAAAGCAATGAATCATTTTTTATTACCTTCTAGTAGTAATAGTAATGATGATATGAAATACGGTCTTTACTCTGTTGAAGCAATGCTTAATGAAATGTATAAATTAGGTTGTAGTAAAAATAATATGGTAGCAAAAATTTCTGGTGGTGCTGATATTATGCAGTTAAATGTATCTTCACAATCAATTGGACATAGAAATGTAGAGTTTGCAAAAGATTTTTGTAAGGCTGAAGGCTTTAGATTGATTAGTGAACATACAAGGGGAGAACACGGACGATTAATTTTACTTGCAAATAGATTTGAAACATTTATAAAAGTTACTCAAAAAAGTGAAACAGATAGTAAAATTTTACAAGAAGAAAAATCTTTACAAAAAGAGATTACAAAAGCTCCTGTTATCAAAGAATATGTTGGTGGTGTCGATTTATTTGGTATGGAAAATAAAGCAGAAGAAGCAGAAATGGAAATTGAACTTTTCTAATTTTATAATAAATAGGGTGATTTTTTAAAGTGTATACAGTTTTAATAATAGATGATTCTCCATCAATGAGAAGAATTATAAAAGACATGATTAATAAAATAGATGAATTTGAAGTTGTATCAATAGCTGTAGATGCATTTGATGCAAGAGAAAAAATTAAACAGTATGAACCAGATATTGTAACTATTGATATAAATATGCCAAAAATGGATGGTGTAACATTTTTAAGAAATCTTATGAGACTTCATCCTATGCCTGCTGTTGTTATTTCGGGTGAGGGTGTAAGAGGTAATGACATTTTTGATGATGGGGCCGTTGGTTTTATTCCAAAACCTGAAGGTGGAGAAACTATGTCTTCTTTTCAAGGAAGAATAAAAGAAACACTATTAAATCTAACTTTTTTACTTAAAAGATATACTTTAAAAAAACCAAAGCCATTGATTGAAAAAAAGAAAACTACTAATACTATTGAATATAAAGTTCATCCTGATGAAGTAATACTTTCAAATCCAACAAGAGGTTCTGGAAATAAATTAATAGCAATTGGTTCATCAACAGGTGGAGTTGAATCACTTTTGAAAGTATTTCAAAAACTTCCATCAGATTTACCCCCTATTTTAATAACACAACATATTCCTTATGGTTTTTCAAACTCTTTTGCTCATAGATTAAATGACTATTCAAAAGTAATTGTAGAAGAAGCAAAAGATGGAACAATCCTAGAAAAAGGTCATGCCTATTTAGCTCCTGGGAATATGCATCTTACTATTGTAAAAAATGGTTTAGATTATAAAACAAAATTATTAGATACAAAAAAAGTAAGTCAACATAAACCTAGTGTAGATGTACTATACAGATCCGTAAACAATGTAATTGGTTCAAGTGCAATGGCTGTTATAATGACAGGTATGGGTGATGATGGCATGATTGGTATGAAAGATATGTTTGATAATAATGTATATACAGTTGCACAAAATGAGATAAGTTGTGTAGTTTTTGGTATGCCTGCAAAAGCTATTAAAGCAGGTGCTGTTAAAGATATTGTTCATTTAGATGATATTGCACAATATATTATTGATTATTCAAAGAGTAAAAGAAGATAATATCTTTACAATAATAGCTATCTAAAAAATATCAGTCGTACGTTCTAGTTGATCTTTATCAAAATGTGTATATATTCTAGATGTATTAATATCAGCATGTCCTAAAGATTCCTGCACTAATATCAAATCTTTACTTTTTTGATAAAGCATAGTAGCAAAAGTATGTCTTAACATATGAGCACCATTTTTTTCTTTTCTTATACCAATACTTAATAATATTTTTTCAACTATACTACTAATGTATGCTTGACTTAAAACTTTACCTTTTTGATTACATAAAAGTAGGGTGTTGTTATTTGGTTTTATCTCATTCCATTCATTTAAGTCATTTGCAATAATATTTGCTTTTATCATAACAACTCTTGGTTTATTACCTTTTCCTCGTACTTGAATTATAAAAGCATCACCATCTTTATTAAAATCTTTTAACTCAATATTTATAGCTTCGCTAACTCTAATACCCGTATAAAGTATTATTTTGATAATAAGTCTATTTCTAGCAGCAATTTTTGCACTAAAAGGATAAGCATCAATTGCTTCAATAAAAGCTCTAACTTCATCTTTTTTCATAAAAGAGGGCAGTTTAGTACCACTTTTTCCACTTAATCCTCCCCAGTTTTTAAGCTCAATTCCATACCTATAAACAAAGCTATTATTTTCTTCATTTTGCTTATCTATATAACCAAAGAAAGTAACTAATGAAATTCGATAGTTTTTCTTTGTTGCATCTGATAACTTACTTGTTTGCGTAATTAAAAAATCACGTAAAAGCTCTTCATCAATTTCTTTCATAGAACTAGGACCATAGTTAATCATAAAATTGTATAACTTTTCAAGGGGTATAAAATATACATGTATACTATTAATCCCAATATTACGAACTTCTTTGATTGTAAGTTTTAAAGTATCAATTGAATCAAAACCTTGAGTTAGTTCTTGTAATATTTGAGCTAGTCTATCTTTATCTTTAACTTGTCTATTTGAAAGAGATGTAATTTTGTTTCTGATAAACCTTGATAACCAGAATAAATATGTCTTATTAAATGTATCTTCACAATCTAATGGATATTTCAATTTCAACCTTCTTCTATTGTTATAAATATATTTTACTTTTGGAAACTATAATTTCCAAATTATATTATATCTTCTCTTTAAGCATTATAAAACAAGATTTATTAAGACTTTTAAATTAAGTTTTTTACCAAAAAGATGCGGTTTCTTGATTAAAGTTTTCATCGTTGTCTAATTCTAAATATACATTATCACTATAATCAATGTATAAGTTATAATCACCTATTGAGACACTTTTTTCTATATCTCTTTTGTTTAAATAGATATCTTCAGAATATTGATTTAAGTCTGATAAATAGTACTCTACCATTGAAGGTGCCATATTGTCAATAGCACCCTCAATTGAGTTAAAATCATCAACACCAAAAGTATTATACAAAGATATTTTATTTAATAATGTAATCATTATTGTTTTTCTAGTTGTTAAATCCATTTAATAAAGATGCCATTCTATTTAGATCAATTTTATTTTCTTCAGGCTTCTTCTCCTCTTCATTCGCAGTAGCATTATTGAAGATATTACCATTTGTATGTTCTTTATCTTCTACTACTTCTGATGAAGTTTCTTCTGCAGTTTTTATTTCATCTGTACTAGTAGATGAACTATTGTCTTTATTTTCATCTGTTACTTTTTTATTTAATAAACCTTCTATTTTCCCTAACATTGAAGAAATATTAGAGTTGTCTTCTTCTGTATGTGTTTTGAAGTCATTTACGTTTAATTCTAAATCTTCTTTAACAGTTTCTAATTCAAGAACTTCATCTTCTAATTCAGTAATTCTGTTTTCTAATTTAGTGTTTTTAGCTTCAAGTTCTTCATAGGCTTTTATTAAAGTATTTAAAGCATTATTTAGTTTTGAAATTGTTTCTGCATTTGTCATTTTTAGTAAATCCTTATCGCTATATTATTAATTTGTTATTATTACTAAATTTAGCTAATAATTCCATCAATTCTAAGTAAAGAATCAATACTTGGCTTTCTTTGTGCGAAATTGTAAAATAATTCATCCATATTTGCTGAACCACCTTTTGATAAAATAGTTTTTTTATATTTTAAAGCAAGTTCTTTATTGAAGATATTACCTGAATCTATAAACATATAGAAAGCATCAGCACTTAGTACTTCTGCCCATTTGTATGAGTAATATCCTGCAGAATATCCACCTGCAAAAATATGAGAGAAACCATTTTGAAATTTGTTATATGAAGGTGGTATTATTACTGCAAACTCTTTTCTTACTTCATCAAGTAAATTTTGTACTTCTTCTTCACTTTTGTATAAGTCTTGATACAGTTTAAAATCAAACAAAGCAAACTCTACTTGTCTAACTAACGCTAATGAAGATTGGAAGTTTTTAGCTTTAATAATTCTATCAATTGCTTTATCATCTAAAACTTCTTTAGTTTCATAATGCTTAGCAAATAGTTTTAATACCTCTTTATCATATGAAAAGTATTCTAAGAACTGTGAAGGAAACTCAACTGTATCCCATGCAACTCCAGAAATTCCACTTACATAAGGATCTTTAATATCACTTACTAAATGATGTAAAGCATGTCCCATTTCGTGGAATAGTGTAACTACATCAGAGTGTCTTAATAATGATGGTGTAGTTTCAGTTGACTGAGGGAAGTTACAAACTATAAAAGCAGTTGGTAAATGTATTTGTCCTTTTGAATCTATATAATGAGAGTGCCAGTTATTCATCCAAGCCCCTCCTCTTTTATCTTTTCTGGCTTCAAGGTCAATATATATTCTTGCTATTTCTTTGCCATTTGTTAATAAATTATAAACTCTTACTTTTTCATCCCATGCCTTAGCATCTGTTTGAACAAACTTGATATCAAACATTTGATGTAAGAAGTCAAAGAAACCGTTTAATACTGATTCTTGTTCAAAATAAGGTCTGTAATACTCTTCATCTAAATCATATTTAGCTTTTTTTAGCTTTTCAGAATAATAAGCCATATCAGATGATCTAAAGTCTTTTATTCCATCTTTGCTTGCTAATTGTTTAATTTCTTCTAATTCTTCAATTGCTTTAGCTTTTCCTTTATGTCCTAATTCTTCTAAAAATGAAATAACCTCTTCTTCTTTTGAAGCCATTTTTGTTTGTAAAGAATACTCTGAATAAGAATTAAAACCTAGTATTTTTACTTTTTCATTTTTTAGCTTAAGTATTTGTTCTATAATTTCTCCATTTTGAGGAGCTTTTGTACAATAAGCTTTATAAAGTTCTTCTCTTTTTTCTCTTGATGTTCCATACGTTATATAAGCCATATATGATGGTATTTGTAAAGTGAATTTATATTTAATTATACCCTCTTCTTCAAATCTTGCTAATTCTAAATCTGAAATAGGAATTTCTTTAATGTCATCTTCATTTTCAATAATCATTTCATATTCATTTGTAGCATCAAGTAAGTTTTGTGAAAACTTATGCGATAACTCACTTAGAGTTAAATTTATATCTTCTAATCTTTTCTTTTTATCATCATCTAAGTGACATCCAGAAAGCACAAAATCTCTAATTTCATTTTCAAGTACTTTAATTTGTATATCATTTAAACTAGTTTTAGACTTAGACTGTATATCTTTTAAAGCCTTATAAATATTATCATTTTGAGATATCCAAGTTTCATATTTTGAGATAATAGGTAGGCACTCTTCATAGACTTTACCTGTAGTTTGTGAGTTTTTAACCGAGTCAATATGAAAAATTGGTGTTATAAAATCGTTAATACTCTCCCCTATTTCTTCATAAGGCATCACAAAATTTTCATAAGTTTTTTCTTTTATTTCCATAAGTTCTAATATTTCATTTTTTGATTGCTCTAATAATTTTTCTAATAACACTTTTGAGTCTGTTAATTTTTCTAAATTAAATTCTTTAAACATTTTATATAATCCTTTTTATTTTTTAAATTGTATTGTAAATCCTCTATCAAACTTTTCATAGTCTTGATAGAATGAAAAACTATTTATATCAAACTTTTCTAAATATGCTGACAATGGTTTCTTTTGGTCATATCCCATTTCACATAGTAGATATTCAATATTTCTTTCATTTGTTTGATCAATTATCTCTTTTAATAATTCATCACCTAGACTTCCGCCAAATAATGCATTTGAAGGTTCAAATTTTACATTAGTTGGTAATTCGTAATCATCTGCTATATAAGGTGGATTTGAGATTGTTAAATCTATATTAGATTCATCTACATTTTCATATAAATCACTTAATCTAAATTCAATTTTTTCTTCAACACCGTGTTTTATTGCATTTTTCTTAGCTAGATCTAATGCTTTTTCATTAATATCAACAGCAATTATTTTTATATTCTCTATTAATAACGCTAGCATAACTGAAATTATTCCCGAACCTGTACCTATTTCTATTATATTAATTGTTTCTTTTTTATCTTTTATGCTCTTAATTATTTCAAGTGCATTATCAATTAATAATTCTGTTTCTGGTCTAGGTATTAAAACACCCTCTTGAACTATAAAGACTTCACCATAAAATGAAGCTTTTTTTATTATGTATTCCATTGGATAATTTGTTGCTCTTTTTTTTACTAGTTTTTCAAGTTCTTTTTGCTTTTCAAACTCTTTATTATAATTAAGATGTAACCATATAGTATTTTTTTCTAATAAATACATCATTAATATTTCCACTTCTTTAGCTGGAATATGTGTTACAAATTTTAAATCATATGTATATTTTCTTATCGTATCTTTTATTGTCATAATTATGTATAAACCTTTTTTTATAGTTAAATTGTTATTACTCTAATATATATAAAGCTAACTCATCTGATAGTAAAAAGTTTTTATTATAAATTCTTTCATTTTTTTGTAAAACTTTATCTTCAGCTATTAAATATTGTACTTTTTCTAACTCTTTTTGTGTAAATAATGATAATTCAACACCATTTGAACATCTAAAACCAAGCAGTATTTTTTCTGTTTTTATGTTATTTAAATCTATAGGTTCATAATCCATTTTAAATGGATCTGCTATATATTCTTCTATACTTTTGGAAGGATAATATCTTCTTTTATTTACATATCCAACAGCACCTGCTCCTATTCCTAAATACTCTTTATGCTCCCAATATCCATAATTATGTTTTGATTCATATTTTTTTTCTCTAGCAAAATTTGATATCTCATATTGAGTAAAATTATTCTCTTTTATAAAGCCAAATATTTCATAAGATAACTCTTCATCATCAATTTTAACGCTAGATCGATCAAAGAACTTTGTGCCTTCTTCAATCATTAATGAATAAGCACTTAAATGCGTAATTGGTAAGGAGAATGCTTGTCTGAAATCTTCTTTCATACTCTCTAAGGTGTCACTTTGAACACCATATATAATATCGCAGTTAATACCATTAAAGCCTATACTATTTGCATTTTGTATAGCATTTATAGCACTTTTACTCTTATGTGAACGCCCTAAGAATTTAAGTTTTTCATTATTGAAACTTTGTACACCAAAGCTAACTCTGTTAACACCAAAACTATGCATAGTTTTAAGCCATTCATATGAGGCTGAATTTGGATTTGCTTCTGTTGTGATTTCTGCATCTTTTATTAAATATGGTTTTACCATATTTAATACTTCTTCATATTCTTCTGCTTTCACACAAGAAGGAGTGCCTCCACCAATAAATACTGTTTCTATTTCTTTATTATGTTTTTCAACATAAATTTCTAATTCATTTTTTAATTGTTTTTTTAATGCTTTCATATACTCAAGTTTTAAGTGAAACTTATCAGTATATGAATTAAATGCACAGTAAAAACATTTGCTATCGCAAAAAGGTATATGTATATATAAAAGCAATTTTTAATCCT
>NYWO01000025.1 GCA_002685075.1 Arcobacter sp. | reverse complement strand
ATGATTTATATATCAGATACCTAGGTTCATGTTCAGGATGTTCGTCTGGGTCTACTGGAACTTTATATGCAATCGAATCTGTATTACAACAAAAAATTGATGAAAATATAAGAGTTTTACCAATTTAATAAATTAAATATAATATAAATATTTTAAAAGGCTCATTCTTTAGAATGGGCCTTTTTTATTTGCTTATAAGTAATTATTTACTACATTATTATATGAATAATATAAAACCTACTAGAAATTTTACTCCTGCTTATGGCTTAATAAAAATAAAGCTAATAAAAATATCTTTATGATTATTCATGTTCTTGATGAACCCTTTATGAATAAAGATGTTCTTCCTTTAAAAGAAGAGTTATCTAAAAATTGTATTTTAGAAATATATGAGAATGGTGGACACTTAGGTTTTATTCAAGGAAGTGTTTTTAACCCTGATTATATGCTAGAAAAAAGAATAATAGAATACTTTGCTGAGTATTATTAAAATATATTTAAACTAAGGTTAAAAATGGGCATTAAAAAAATAGTTTTTCCTATATCTTCTTTATTTTTTGCAATTGGATTTTTAGCAATTGGTTATGGAATGATTTTAACATTTATAGGAATTTATTTAAAAGAGTTACAAGTTAGTAATTCTGTTATTGGTATTATTAATGCTTCATTTTTTTTAGGGGCTGTTCTATCTTCGATTTTTAGCCAAAAGATTATTTCTAGTGTTGGACATATTAGAAGTTTTGCAGCTTTTGCAGCGTTAATGGTAATTACATTTTTATTACATGCAGTTTTTTTTAATGAAGTATTATGGGCAATTTTAAGACTACTTTCTGGTTTTTCTTTTTATGCACTTCTAATAATATTAGAAAGTTGGCTAAATGAAAAGAGTTCTGAAGAAAGTAGAGGACAAATATTAGCTATTTATACAATTGTTTTCTATCTAGCAACTGCAATTGGACAACTTTTTTTAAATATTGATGAGCACTTTAAGCAATTTATTTTTACAATTGGCTCTGCACTTGTTTTATTTTCAGTAATTTTTATATCTTTAACAAAAATAAAAGAACCAACAATAGCACCTTTTGATAAGTTTAGTTTTCCAAAAATCTTTTCAATAGTTCCCCTTGCAACTGTAACTAGCTTTATAAGTGGATTTTTAATTGGTGGATTCTTTACTATGCTTCCCATTTTTATTCTAATGCAAAGTGATTCTGTTGAATTAGTATCAAAATTTATGTTATTTTCAATTATAGGTGGATTAGTTTCTCAATGGCCAGTTGGAATACTTTCTGATAAATTTGGTAGAAGAAAACTTATATCAATAGTATCTTTACTTAGTGCTTTAACTTCACTAGTTTTTATTTTATATGCAAATGAAGAGTTGTATTTACTTATACTTGGATTTTCTTTAGGATTAACTATATTTACTTTGTATCCTTTAGCAGTTGCACGTGCAAATGATGTTGTTGATGAAAATAAAGATATAGTTGAAATTAGTAGAACATTACTTTTTACTTATGGAATTGGCTCATTTCTTTCTCCTTTAATTATAGGATTAGGTCTTAGTTTAAGTCCTAACTTTTTATTTATATGTTTTTTTGTTTTATGCTTAGGCTTAAGTATTTATGCTTTAACACAAGAAAGAGTTAAAGATAAAGATTTAAGTGTGTTTGTAAATATACCTATTACTTCAGGTGCTGAGTTGCCAGAGTTAGATCCACGACAGGATGAAGAGTATACTCAAACAAATTAAAGAAGATTCTATTTATTAAAATCTTCTTTTGTTTCCTCCTTTTCCGTCCATATTTTAGATACTAAGCCAGCTTCATAAAAATAATACTTTTTTGATACTATGTTCTGATATTCTTCTTCTATTAGATTTTGAGGAGTTATCATTTTACTTACAAGCTTAAAAAAAATATTAGTAACACATTTTTTTAGATATTCTTTAATTCCTATTTTTGTTGTAGAAATTGCATTATTAATTCTTTATTTTTCTATAAATACATACATCTCGAATAAGAATACAGATTTATTATTAGAAAATGCTCAATCACATACAGAAGAAGTTTTAAAAAATGAAGCAAAATTTATAAGTGATAAGTTAAATGAAGTATCAAGAATTGCAAGTATACTCCAAAATGAACATCAAGCAATAATGAAAAACCCAACAAGTTTTGGATTACCAAATGGAGATCCAAGTTTCGCTGTAGCACCAAATGGTGTTTTTTATAAATCAAATAAAGTTGGCTCTTCAATATACTATTCAGCAAAAACAAAAATCGGACCAGAGCAACTTAACAAAGTAAAATATACAGAGGCTATGGATATTACTTTTAAAAGTATTGTAGATACAAATCCAAATATTGTTTCTGCTTATTTTAATTCATGGGATAATATGAATAGGCTTTATCCCTTTATTGATAAAACATATGAGCAATATGGACCTCATATTAATATACCAGATTACAATTTTTATTATTTAGCAGATTTAAAACATAACCCTAGTAAAAAGCCAACTTGGACAGGAGCTTATTTAGACCCAGCAGGTCATGGCTGGATGCTTTCTTCAATTGTCCCAATTTATAATGGGGATTTTTTAGAAGGTGTTACAGGTATTGATATTACGATTGATAGTTTTGTTAAAAATATTTTAAATAGAAAACTTCCATACAAAGCACAACTATTTATGGTTGATAAAGATGGAATGATTATATCAATGTCTGAGTATATTGAAAATCTTTTAGGTTTAAAAGAGCTAAAAGAGCATTTATATACTGATGCTATATTAAAGACTATTGAAAAGCCTGAAGAGTTTAATATACTAAAAAACAACAGTCCTTTTGCCTCATATTTTAAACAATTACTTTTTGATAAGCCATCTAATATTTCTTTTTCTATTAATGGAATTGATTACTTAGCACTAGAGCAAAAAGTTGAAGAAACAGGCTGGGAACTTATGATTTTAATAGACAAAGCAGAGATTTTTGATTCTGTAATTAATTTAAAAAACCTATCAAATAAAATAGGTTATTTGGCAATTGCTTTTCTTCTTTTGTTTTATGTAATATTTTTCTATGTACTTCTAAGAAGAATAAATATCTTCTCAGATGTAATTACAGAACCTATTGTAAAGCTTTCAGAAGAGACTAAAAAAATAAAAGAAAGTGATTCAAATATTAGTATTATAAATACTGATATCTTGGAACTAAATCAGTTAAATACAAATTTCTCTAATATGATGAATGAAATTAATAAAAAAACTAAGAAATTAAATATTGCTAAATTACAAGCAGAAGAAGCTTCAAAAGCTAAAGATGAATTTTTAGCAAATATGAGTCATGAGCTAAAAACTCCTCTTAATGCAATAAATCTTATTAGTTCAATTATGGTTAAAAATAAAAACGGTAATTTAGATAAAAAAGATATTAAAAACTTAAATATTATTAATAATTCAGGGAAAGATTTGCTTTTCTTAATTAAAGATGTTCTAGATATTTCACAACTTGAAGCAGGGGAATTAAAAGTAAACTTATCAGATTTTGATTTTTGTAAAACTTTAAAGAAAATGTTTAATAGTTTTGAAGTTCAAGCAAAAGAAAAGAATTTAAAAATTAGTTTAGAATGTGATGAAGAAATTTCTTTAATTTACAGTGATAAAGAGAAAATTAAAATGGTATTAAAAAATTTGCTTAGTAATGCTTTAAAATTTACAGATGAAGGTGAAATTATAATAATTGCTAAAGCAAAAGATAGTTTTGTTGAAATAGAAATTAAAGATTCAGGAATAGGTATTCCTAAAGATAAGCTAAAAAATGTATTTGAAAGATTTCAACAAATTGATAGTACTACTACAAGAAAGTTTTCAGGAATAGGATTAGGTTTAGCTATTGTAAAACAAATTATTATTTTACTTGATGGAGATATAGAAGTTGAAAGTGAAGTTAATGTTGGATCTTCTTTTAAAGTAAAATTTAAGATGAATAAAAAATTAATAAATAAAAATGATTTAAGAAAGAAAGAAAGTTTATTTAGCGAAAAGAAAAAAAACATAGTACTTTTTAATAATGACCCAATAAAGTTTATTTCTTTAGCTATTGAAATACAAAAATCATTTGAACTCATAAGTTCAAGTAATTATAATGAATTATTAGAAGTTTCTAAAAATTCAAATTTTGATTATTTGATTGTTGATTCTTCAAAAATTAAAGAAAAAGATCTTTTTAAACTAGAAAATATAAAAGATAAAATTATAGTTATTTATGATGAAGAATCAAACGATGTAAATTATGTAAATAAAATAAATAAGACATTTACTAATACGTTTAAAAAGCCTTTTAATATACAAGATATAGTTTTACTACTTAACTCTTAAAAGTATTAAAAAGCTTATAAAAACTCACTCATATAAGTTCTATATATCAATGGAATTTGGTTTTGTTGAAGTTTTAGATTAACTCTTTCTTCTATAGTTACCCCTTTAAAAAAGCTTTTCCAAAGCTTTTGGAATTTTTGTTCACTTAAAGAGTGAGTGGGTTCTTGAAATTCTGCAACTTTTTGTATAGAAAAGTCTTTACCTATTTTTACAAAAGCTAGCTTTCTATTTATATCATGGATTATAAAGTTTTGGTTATTAAATCTTTTTAAAAAGTGTTTTGCTAAGTAAAATACACAAGAATTATTGATATTTAGAAGTTGTTTACTGTCTTTAAATCCTAAAATAATATACTCAAGTAAAGCCATTTCAAACTCTTTTGAATCGCACATAAAAATATTTAATATTCGTTGAACTATTTGTTTTGAAAATTTTGATTTTATTGCATTGAAGACTTTTGTATAATTTTCTTTCTTAGTTTGAATATGAAGTATTTCTTCAAAAATAATTTCATTTGGAAGTTTTTTATAAATATTTGAAGGTTTTAGTTTTTTATAATAAACTTCATAAATTAAAGATAAAAAACCCTCAAAAGTAGAATCATAAATTAAAATCATAATTCACCAGTTACCGCACTTACATCAAATAATGAGGGTTGTATTATCTTTTTTGGTTCAGGTTTTATTAGTGCTGTTCTTATATTCTCTTTGTAAAAAGGAACTTGTTTTTGAAACTCTTTATCACATGTTATAAAATACTTAGCTTTTTTAATCGAGATTTTTAGTTTCTTTAAATCATTAAAAGTTAGTCTTTTAAATCTTCTTGCTTTAAGTATTTTAAATACTCCTCTAGCTCCAATTCCTGGAATTCTTAAAAGTTCTTCTTTTGAAGCTGTATTTATTTCCATAGGAAAATGTTTTAGATTATTAATAGCCCAAAAAGCTTTTGGGTCTAAATCTTCATCTAGATTTGGAAATTCATCATTTACTATTTCCTCCCAGGTAAAATCATAAAACCTAAGTAGCCAATCTGCTTGATAAAGTCTATGCTCTCTAACAAGTGGAGGTTTTGTAACAACTGAAGGAAGATTCCTATCATCATTTACAGGAATATAAGCACTATAATAAACTCTTTTTAATAGGGCTTTATCATAAAGTGCAGAGCTAAGTTTTAATATATCCTTATCACTTTCAGGAGTAGCACCTACTATTAGTTGTGTACTCATACCTATTGGCTTTTGATTTTTTTCTAAGCTTAAATCTCTTGCAAATTTTAAAGGTTGAAGTACTTTTTCTTTTGTTTTATTTGGAGCTAAAAGTTTTAGAGACTTGTCACTTGGAAGTTCAATATTTGAACTAACTCTATTTGCAAGTTTTACTATTTGTTCAACTAACTCCATGCTTCCTCCTGGAATTAGTTTTACATGAATATAGCCATTAAACTTATATTCATTTCTTAAAATCTTTAAAGCTTTTAGTATTAAAGTCATAGTATGATCTTCTGTTTTTACAATTCCTGAGCTTAAAAAAAGACCTTCGATGTAATTTCTTTTATAGAAGTTTATAGTAATATCAGCAAGCTCTCTTGGTGTAAAAACAGCTCTTGGAATATCATTTGAAACACGGTTTATACAATAAGCACAATCATAGATACAAATATTTGTAAGTAAGACTTTAAGTAGTGAAACACACCTTCCATCAGATGTAAAACTGTGACAAATTCCACTTGTATGAGTAGCTCCTAGTTCACCTTTTTTATAGTTAGTTTCAACTCCACTTGATGAACAAGATACATCGTATTTTGCACTATTGCTAAGGATTTCCATTTTTTCATATATATCAGTTTTCATATTGTAATTTTAGTAAAAATAAAAGCTAATGCTTAAAAATATATCAATCTGTAATAAAAAGATTTTTTGTAAATTCATCAGCTATTTTTAAATGCTTTTGCAACTTTTCTTCACTCATTTTATTTAAAAGAGCTATTTGCATTTTCATTCTTGGATTTTTTTCAAACTTACTTGAATATTTATGTAAAAATCTCCAATATAAAGCATCAACAATCTCACACCAACTTTCGCTTTTTTTATAATCACTCATTTTTATAATATAATTAGAACTACTAATATATGGCTTATTTGTAATACTTCCCCCATCACTAAACCCACTCATACCATAAACATTTCCAATCATTACCCAATCATAAGCATCAATATAATATTTCATAAAAAACTCATAAACACTATTTGGTTTTATTTCTAATAATAAAAATAAATTACCAAGTATCATAAGTCTTTCTATATGATGACTATAAGCACTTTTATTTAGTTTTTTTATGCAATCATCAAGAGGAGTAATTCCACTTTTCCCTTCTATTATTTTAAATGGAATTTTATTTCTAAATTCAAAGAAGTTTGAATTTCTTAAATGTACACCATCTTCTTTATAAATTACAAGCATAAACTCTCTCCAGCCAATAATTTGTCTAATAAAGCCTTCTTTCGCGTTATATGGTGCATTTGCATTTGCTATTTTTTTTATTAACTCATTTAAAGAAATTAATCCTATATTTAAAGAGCTTGATATATTTGAGTGGAATAAAAAATATTCCTTTTTTTCTTTTATAATAGCATCTTGATAATCGCCATAGTTTTCAAACTTATCATTTATAAAATATTCTAATTGAATAGCTGCTTCATCAAAAGTTGCAGGATAGTAAAAATCATCATTTATAATTCCTATAGTTTTAAATTTTTTGCAATAAACTTTGGCTTCTTCTATATATTTATTATCAAAGCTAAAAGTTGCAGGTATTTTTATGTCTTTTGGAAGTTTTTTTCTATTTTCACTATCAAAGCTATATTTCCCATGAAGTGGTTTTCCATTTTCCATAAAGATATTTAACTCTTTTCTTCTGTTTTTATAAAAATTATGCATAAATTTATTTGAATCATTTGGGTTTAAAAAATTTGGATTTTTAAGTGTATTAATATTTGAGAAGTTTTTATAAACTTTTTTTTCTAAATAATTATCAAATAGTTCATAGATATAAATCTCTTCATCTTTATAATCTATTAAGTAAGATTCATCTTCAAAATACGCAACTTCTATATTATTCTCTTTTAGATACTCTTCATAAAACTTCATACTTGCTCTATGTAATACTAGTTTTTGAATATGAAATTCATATTGAGTAAAAAATAGTGGTTCTTCTATTAGAAGTACTTTTGTATTTTTTAGTTTTTCTATATTTTTGAAAAGTTGATTTGGGTATATTATAAATATTTTCATAAAAAGATTTTATGATTTTTTGAAGTTATTTTGTAGGTATAATTTGTATTTTAAAAAAGAATTATAAAACAAAAGAGAAATATTTAACTATTTCTCTTCTGCTATTAATTTTTTATATAATTCTTTGTGCTCTTCTATTTCATCTTTACTAGCTTTTCTTCTACACGATAGGTAACCTTTTCTTCCATCAGATGTAGTAGTTGGAAATACTGTTGCAAATACCCAATAATAATTTCCAGATTTAGTAGTGTTTTTAACATAACCACTCCAAATTTCACCTCTTAAAACTGTGTCCCATAAGTCTTTAAATGCTACTTTGGGCATATCTTTATGTCTTACAATATTATGAGGTTTTCCTATAAGTTCATCTACACTATATTCTGCTATTTTACAAAAATCATCATTTGCAAATATAATACTACCTTTTTCATCAGTTTCACTAACTAAAAATGCAAATTCATCTAAAACTATTTCTTTTCCCATCATCTTATCCTAATTTACTTTTTTACTTTTTGCATCATCAACTAAAACTTGTGCCATTACTAGTGTTTCATCTGCAAAGTCTGCTACTTTACTAGCTTCACTTGCATTTTCTTGAGTTACTTTATCAAGTATTGTAATTGCATGATTGATTTGTTCTATTCCCGTTAGTTGCTCATTTGAAGCAACACTTACATCTTGAATAATATTAATTGTTTGAGAGATTAAACTATTTAAGTTATTGTAACCACTACTCATTTGGTCTGAAATCTTTTTACCATGATCTGTTTTAGAAGTTGCATTTTCAACTAAATCTTTTATCTCTTTTGCAGCTTGTGTACTTCTTGTAGCTAAGTTCCTTACTTCACCTGCAACAACAGCAAAACCTTTTCCCGCTTCACCAGCAGTTGCAGCTTCAACTGCTGCATTAAGTGATAAAATATTTGTTTGGAAGGCAATTTGATCAATAACAGAAATAGCCTCGTTTATCGCTCTTACTTTTTCATTTATTTCATCCATAGCTAAAGCTGTATCTTTAGCTAATTTCTCACCTAAAGTTACAGATTGTTTTACTGTTTTACTTAATTCTGCCATTTTTATAGCATTTTCATTATTGTTTTTTGTTATTGAAGTAATCTCTTCTATTGCTGCTGCTGTTTCTTCAAGTGATGCTGCTTGTTCATTTGCACGCACTGATAAGTTTTCAACAGATTTATGCATACTAATAGAATTTGATTCTAATTTAGTACCATTTTGTAAGTTAAGTTTTGCATTGTCATTTAACTCTTTTCCTAACTTATTTATTTGCTGCATTGTTAAAAACATTTTCCCTTTTAAAATAGGGTTTATATTCATTTGGTCTCTATAATCTTGATTTGAGTATTTATCCATAATATCAACCAACTCTTGCATATTTTCATTGGTTGTTGTAAGCATTTCATTTACAATTACTTTTAGAGTATGAATCATAAAGTTATTTGAATCGGTATGAATTTTTGAAGTATAAATCCCTTGAGAAACTTTATTTAAAGCTATTACAACTTCTCCTAAAACATGCATATCATTTTTTCTCATTACATCGAATTTATCTACATATATATTTAACTCTTTTAGTATAAAGCCAATATCATCATCTTTAATAAATTGAGCTTTTTTAATACGATTTGTTTTATAGAAAGCAAAATTCATAAGTTCATCAATATAATTTTTAAGCCTATCAATACCTCCCACAATTCTATTCATAGAATGTATAGCTAAATACGTAGTAATAATTGCAAAAATAATATTTACAGTAATAATCGCAACAATTTTATAATCACTTAATATAGCAACTGCACTGATAACTGCAAAGCCCAATTGGCTCAATACTAAATTAAGTAACATCCTTTTTTTTGTCGATAGGTTTAAAAGCATATTGTTTTACCTTTTTTAATTTCTTATAATATTATATAATAAATAATATTAAATAATTTAGTATATTTACTAGTATTTTAATTATTTAATTCGATTTTTATTCGTACAAAAAAATTTTTATTTATTAAATGTTATATTTTAAATTAAATAATTAAAATAAAATGGAAAAATAAGAAATTTTAAAACTTTTAGTTATAATCGGGAAAAATATAAAGAGTATAAATGGAATTTTTACAAGAGATAACAACTACTTGGATTGTTGTTTTTATTATTACAGGATTTATTGCAGGTTACATAGACTCTATTGCAGGTGGTGGTGGAATGGTACAAGTACCTGTTTTACTTTTAAGTGGTATTCCACCAGTTTTTGTATTAGCAACTAATAAAATGGCAAGTTTATTTGGTGTTTCAATGGCAACATTAAAATATTTTCTTAGTAAAAAAATTTCTTTTAAAGTTGTAAGTATTGCAATTATTCCATGTTTAATAGCTTCTTATATAGGAAGTGAATTAGTTATGTTTTTATCAGATGAGATTATTCAGTGGGCTATTTTAATATCAATACCAATAGCACTGCTTTTTTTATTAAAAAAAAGTAAAGATATTAAAGAAGAAGATACTCAATTAACAAAAAAAAATATTATATTAGCTACTGCACCAATTGGTTTTTATGATGGATTGTTAGGACCTGGTACTGGAACTTATATGACAATTTCTATGAAAAAGTTTTTACATTTAGATTATATTGTTTCAACTGCATCAACTAAGCCTTTAAATCTAGCAACAAATCTAGGTTCAGCAATAGCTTTTGTAGCAGCTGGAAAAGTTTTATGGATGATTGCACTCCCTATGGCCTTAGCAAATATGGCAGGGTCTTGGACTGGAAGTCATTATGCTATTAAAGGTGGTGAAAAGTTTATTAAAAAAGTATTGATTATTGTCTTAGTTTTTATGCTTCTTGCAAATCTTATTAAGATAATTGCTTCTTAAGTTTTGGTATAATAACAAAATGCAAAAAAAACTTTTATTGATTCTTCTTAGACCACTTACTTCATTACTTATTGTAGGCTCAATAATTGGTTATTTTCATAAATATGATTTTTTTCTTTTAGTTTTATTATTTTGTATTCTAGTCTACAGACTTTATAAAGATACAAAAATTAATCCTGAAAAAAACAAAGTTTATATTTTATTAGCTGGAACTTTTATAAGCGCAGTTTTAGGAGTATGTGCTGAGATTTGGGGAATTGAAAATGGATATTGGTTATATTATGATTTAAGTAACAATAGACAATTTCCATACTGGTTACCTCTTGCCTGGGGTTTAACTTTTATGTTCTTTTATCGTATTGAAGAGAACATTTTAAATATTATAAAAATAAATACTTTGAAAAGTAAAGTAATTATGCTGGTTGCTTTATCTGCAATATTACCAACTTTTGGAGAGATTATAACTATACAATTGGGTGTTTGGATATATACTTGGCCTTATCAATTCTTTGGTGTTCCACTACTTGCAATTTTTTTACTTGTAGTTTTTCATACTTCAATATTCTTCTTTTTTATATTTATATGTAAAAAATATAATATTAAAAATAAAGTTTTCAATAACAGTTAAAAATATAGTTTATTGATTGCTATCAATTAAATTAATTTATCTTTTTATTATAATGTTAAAAATTAAAATAAGGCATTATAATGGAAACAATATCATCATATTTAACACAAGATCATAGAGCTTGTGATGAAGAGTTCGCAAATATGGAAAATGCAGTTGCCTCAGAAAATTGGATAGATGCTAATTCTAAATTAGTTAAATTTACTTGTGATTTATTACATCATTTTGATATGGAGGAAAAAGTAATGTTTCCTGCCTTTGAAAATAAGACAGGAATGACTCAAGGACCAACTGCAATGATGAGAATGGAACATGACCAAATGAGAGGTCTTTTAGAAGATTTAAAAGCTGATGTAAATGCAACAAACAAAGGTCATTTTTTTGGTGTTAGTGAAAGTTTAATGATGCTAATGCAACAACATAATATGAAAGAAGAACAAATGTTATATGCTATGGCAGATAGTCATTTAGGAGATATTGTAGGTGATGTTGTAGAAAATATGAAAGCAATATAGATATTCTATGTTCAATCAAGGTTTAAGTTTAGAACAAGCACCACCTATTGGTGTACCTATTAAGTTTTTTTTAAGTGCTCCTATTTTTGGAGTACTTTTAGGACTTCTTTTCCTTTTCACTCCTTTTAGTGAAATTTCAAATCAATATTCATTTTTTGCAATTGGCGCAGTGCATTTGTTTACTCTAGGTATTCTAAGTATGATTATTTTTGGTGCAATGCAACAAATGATGCCAGTACTTGCAGGATCTGTAATTAAAAAGCCACTTTTATTTGGAAATATTGTTCATACTAGTTTAGTTTTAGGTACTTTAGGATTAAGTTCTTTTTTCATCTTTGATATAAAAATGTTTTTACATATTGGTGTATTGTTTTTATCAATTGCTTTTTTGCTCTTTTTTATAATCACAGTAAAACTACTTTTTAAAGTTGAGTTTTTAACATCAACTGTAAAAGCAATGAGATTGTTTTCTATTTCAGGGTTAATTACTTTTTTCTTAGGATTATTTCTTGCTATTTCTCATATAAGTGGAAATATGGGAGAAAACTATTTAGTTTTTGTAAACTCTCATATTTTGTTTGCTCTTTTTGGTTTTGCAAGTTTACTTATAATGGGCGTTTCTTTTCAAGTAATTCCTATGTTTTATGTAGCTCAAGATTTTCCAAAAGTTATGCAAAATAAAGTTCCATTATTTTTATTTACACTTTTATTTATAAGTTTTTTCTTTTTGTTATTTAAAATAAATTTTTTTATTTTAAAACTGCTTTTTGTATGTATTTTTATTACATACTCATATTTTGGATTAAAGTCACTAAAGAATAGAAAAAGACCAGTTTTTGATATCACTTTATGGTATTGGAAACTTTCTTTAATTATGTTCATTGCATCAATGATTTTATGGCTATTTGATATCTTTGAATCAAACTTTATTTTAGCAATTGTATTTACTTTTGGCTTTTTATATTCACTTCTACAAGGTATGGTTTATAAGATTATCCCATTTTTATCATGGTTTCATTTAAGTTCAAAAGGTTACTTTTCAATTCCTACAATAAGAGAGTTTATTGAAGAAAAAAATATAAGGTATCATTTCTTTTTACATTTATTTTCTATTGTATTTTTTATTTTAAGCTATTTTATAAATCCTTTAATCTATTTAGCTTCAATTCTTTTTATTATTTCAAATATAATATTTTTTCTAAACTGTTTAATTGGTGTAAAAAAATACTCAAAAATAGCAAAAACAGATCCTATGGATATGTCTGCTTTTAAATAATATCACTTATGTTATAATACGCGAAAATTAAGCTTTTATAACATAGGAAGATAGATGTCAAATCAAAATAATCAAATTTTAAAAAATACAAATGCTCAAATTCTTGATGAATTTAATGCTTCAATTATGTTCGATAAAGAACTTTATTCACAAGATATAAAAGGTTCAATTGCACATTCACAAATGTTATGTGAACAAGGTGTACTTACATCTGATGAACAAAAATCAATTGAAGATGGTTTATTACAAGTTAAAGAAGAAATTGAAAGTGGAGAATTTAAATTTTCACTTGAATATGAAGATATTCATATGGCAGTTGAAAACAGACTTACTGAAATTATAGGTGAACCAGGAAAAAGACTTCATACAGCAAGAAGTAGAAATGACCAAGTAGCAACTGATTTTAGACTTTATGTTCAGGAAAAATCACTTTCAATTAAAGAACAATTAAAACAATTAGTTAATACTTTTGTAGATGTTGCTTCACAGCATACTGAAACATTAATTCCGGGAATGACACATTTACAACATGCGCAACCGCTTAACTTTGGGTATCATTTATTAGCTTACGCAAATATGTTTAAAAGAGATTTACAAAGATTTGAAAGTTCATATGAAAGAAATAATTATTCACCCCTAGGAAGTGCAGCACTTGCTGGAACTCCTCATAATATCAATAGAGAAAGTACAAGTAATAAGTTAGGCTTCACTGCGCCAACTGCTCATGCTATGGATACTGTATCAGATAGAGATTTTGCATTAGAAATTTTATTTAATATTTCAACTTCAATGATGCATATTTCAAGAATCTCTGAAGAATTAGTAACTTGGTCATCTTATGAGTTCCAATTTGTAAGAATGAGTGATGAGTATGCAACAACTTCTTCAATAATGCCACAAAAGAAAAACCCTGATGTTCCTGAATTACTTCGTGGAAAAACAGGACGTGTTTATGGAAATCTAATCTCACTTCTTACCGTTATGAAAGGTTTACCATTAGCTTATAATAAAGATACCCAAGAAGATAAAGAGGGTGTTTTTGATTCTGTAAAGACTATTGAAATTTCATTAAAAATATTAAATGAAGTTATTAAAACGATGATTGTAAATGTAGATAAAATGGAAAATGCTTGTAAAATAGGGCATTTAAGTGCCACAGATTTAGCAGATTTTTTGGTTCAAAAACAAAATATGCCTTTTAGAACTGCATATTATATTACAAAAGATGTAGTAGAAAAAGCGAACAGTTTAAATAAAGATATCTCAGAATTAACAGTTGAAGAAATCAGGGAATCAAATGATAAAATTAAAGATATCGATGAAGAAATTGTTATGTATTTAGACTTAAGAAATTCAATGAATGCAAGAATATCACTTGGTGGAACATCAACTATACAAACAATAAAACAAATAGAAGATTTTAAAAAGTGGTTAGAAGAGATTAATTAAGGAAGATAAACTAGAAGATTTCTTCTAGTTTAGATTATTTTAGTATTAAGTTAAGAATTTTTTAGTTAATTCAAATAGTGTAGGAATATCTGTTTTTCCTACAAATCCATCAACTCCGATTTGATCCATTTTCCCTCTTACTGCATCTGTTGTCATAGATGAGTTTATAATAACTGGAATATGTTCATATTTTGTATTTGCTTTAACAAATGAAGCAACTTGATATCCATCAGTTCCTGGCATTTCAATATCAGTAATTACCATACCAATTGATTGAGGATCCATCTCTTCTAATCTTTTAATAAGAAGTGTTCCATTTGTATATATTTCATATCTTACTCCAGTTTTTTTAAAAAAACTGTTTAATACTTCTCTCGCAACTCCTGAATCTTCTGCTGCAAGGATTACTTTTTCTGAATGTAGTTTATTTTCAACATATTTTTGAACATCATCTTCACCATCATCTGTCCATCCAATATCTCTTAATAATTGTTCTGCATTAAATACAGTACAAAGCTCGTCTTTATCTTGAACTTTTACATAAGTTGTATATGTTATTTTAGAGTTTGTTTCTTCAGTATGTCTTAGTTCATCAGTTGTTTTTTCTACAATATCAAGCATATCTTTTACTAAAAATCCAATCTTTTTGTGATTAAATTCACAAAATATTACTAATTTGTATTCTTGAACTTCTAATGCTTTACGTCCTAACCATGCATCCAAATTGATTAATGTAACTGGTTCACCTCTAATAGTAGCAATTCCTGCAATTACATCAGAGTCAGTTGGAGTATCATTTATAGCTACTTCTTCTGTGATTATAAAAGCTTTTACTTTTGCTATATTAATTGCGTAAATATTATCGTGACCAGTGTAAAATACTGCTAATTGTTGAACATTTCTCAAGTGAGCTTGTGTCATTTGCTCAACACTACCACTAATT
>NYWO01000024.1 GCA_002685075.1 Arcobacter sp. | reverse complement strand
TAACATTTATAAATGGTGACCCGTGATGGATTCGAACCATCGGCCACCTCCTTAAAAGGGAGATGCTCTACCAGCTGAGCTAACGGGTCACTACTATCTTAAGAATAATTTTCTTAAAATGGAGTGGAATTATAATAGATTTATTTTTATTTGTCAATAGTTTTTTGAATAAATTCTAAAATTTTTTTAAGCCCTGTTTTCGCTGCTTGAATTTGCACTTCTTCTCTTGATCCTTCGAAGTGATATATATCGATTTCTTTTGTACTTGTAGGCCCTATACAGCCTATTACTACAGTGCCAACTGGTTTAGTTGTTGAACCACCACCTGGTCCTGCTATTCCTGATACTGCAATTGCATAATCTGCATCAAACTTTTGAATACTTCCTTCAAGCATTTCTCTTACAACTTCACAACTTACTGCTCCATAATTATCAAGTGTAATATTTTGAACATTTAGTTCTTTATTTTTTATATTATTTGAATAACTTACTATACTTCCATTAAATACGTTTGAAGAATTTGGTATCTTCGTAATCATATGTGCAATTAATCCTCCTGTACATGACTCTGCTGTTGTAATAGATTGCTTTTTTTGTCTTAGTATATTTTGAAGTGTTATCATGTCAGTTTCATTAAATATTTTATCATACATTGAAAATAACCTTTGTAAGAGTTTTAAAATAAATAAATAAATTATTGTTGTGAATTTAATAGAGTAAGAAATTAATCCTACTCTAAATTAAATAAGTTATTGGTTTTATGCTATTTCAGGATCTGTTAAGTCTGCTAAGAATTGCTCTTCGTCAAACTCTAAGTTTAAGTAATCACAAACAACTTTAATATCTCTTTCGGCATTTCCTAAACAAGAAGTTGCTCCTGGAGATGGAGTCATATTGAAGATAATACCATTACCTTCACTAAGTGATGCTTCACCTAACATTAATTTCTTCTCTTTTTTATCTAGAACTTGAGGTCTTACACCACCAAACCCTTTTGCGTATTCGATGTCATCTTTAGTTAAAGAAGGTACAATTTTTTGCGCATCTTTAACAAATAAACCTTTATTAATACCTGGAACTTCAAATAAGAAGTTTTTAAACACATAGTTTCTAATATCAGAATCTTTTAATAAGTCCCAAAAGATTTTTAAAATACTTCCATCAATATTCATAGTTTTAATACATTGTCCAACAGATGCAAGACCTTTATATCTTTCTAATACACCAAGAGCTAGTGCAGTTGGTCCGAATCTTGTTTTTCCATTTTCTAAAATATCTGGATCACCATGTAATGCTGCAAATGGTAATTTGTCATTTTGTACCATATAAACTTTTCCATTTAAGAATTCACCACTAGTAATATAGAATGACCCAGCCATTGATAAAGACCCCATATGTTTACCATAACCCATTTTATGGGCTAAGTATAATGAATGAGCACCTGCATTTACTACAACAAAATCTGCAGTATAAACTGTACCATTAACAGTAGTTAATTAATATTTATCACCAATTTCTTCTATTTCTTCAACTTCAGAGTTATAGAAAATATCAGTTGTTTTTGATTCATCTGCTGCTTGTCCTGCTTTTGCAAGTTCCTCAGTCATCGCACCAAAGTCAACAGTAGTATATTCACCTTTTGCACCCATTGCTACAATAGGTTCAGGTCTTTCAATTGTTTGTTCTTTATCTGCCCAAACTAATTTTGGTTCTAGTTCTTTTAAATCTTCTTTAGAATATAGTTCTAAATATGGAAATAATTCTTTAAATGATTCATATCTGTCTTTGATAAATTGAACTTCTTCTTCACCAACACCTAAAGCCATTTTTTGGTGTTTAAACATGATTTTGTCTTCTAAACCATATTGTAAACAGAACTTTTCAATCATTTTTGCAGTTCTTTTTGTAATTTTAGCTTTGTCTAAAGTATAGTTTGTTTCAATATCACCTACATGAATTGTCTGTGAGTTACTTGTACCTTTTGAATTTAATGTTGCTAATGCCTCATATTTTTCTAACATACAAATATTTTTTGCTGTAGAATATTTTGCTAGCTCATAAAATAGAGCGGCTCCAGAGATTCCCCCACCAACTATTACAACTTCATAATGTTTTTCATTCATGTATACTTCCTATGTATTGTTTAATTATTAGAAGATATTATCACATATAAGTTGTATTTACTCTAAATTTTTTTCGTAATTGTGCAATAAATATATAAAATATAGAGTTTGGTAACACCTATTAAACT
Source organism: Arcobacter sp. (assembly GCA_002685075.1). Classification (GTDB taxonomy): domain Bacteria; phylum Campylobacterota; class Campylobacteria; order Campylobacterales; family Arcobacteraceae; genus Poseidonibacter. The sequence continues at coordinate 9,087 of NYWO01000024.1, read as the reverse complement.
TAACTAATAAATTAGAATGTACAGTAATTGTACATAAGTATTAAAAGTTGAACTTGAAAGAATTTGGATTAGATTAAATTTATTAATATTTGGATATAATCAGCGATTTAATGAAAAACAATAAATATTGATAATTGAAGGTATTATGAAAATGGATTATAAAGATAGTTTACTATTACCAAAAACAGCGTTTCCAATGAGAGGGAATCTTCCTCAAAATGAACCAAAGAAATACAAGCAGTGGGATGAACTTAAAGTTTATGACAGAATGAAAAGTAATAGAGAAGGTGCTGAAACTTTCACTTTACATGATGGACCACCATATGCAAATGGTCATATTCATATAGGTCATGCCTTAAACAAAGTACTAAAAGACATTATAAATAAATTTCACTATTTTGATGGTAAGTCAATTAGATATGTTCCAGGTTGGGATTGTCATGGTTTACCAATTGAGCAAAAAGTTGAAGAAAAGATTGGAAGTACTAAGAAAAAAGAACTTCCAAAATCTAAATTAAGACAGTTATGTCGTGATCATGCATCTCGATTTGTTGATATTCAAAGAGATGAGTTTAAAGCTTTAGGTGTTATTGCAGATTGGGAAAACCCATATTTAACTATGGATTTTAAATTTGAAGCAAATATCTATAGAGAACTTTGTGCAATTGCAAAACAAGGTTTATTAATTCAAAGATCCAAGCCTGTTTATTGGTCATGGGCTGCACAAACTGCACTAGCAGAAGCAGAAGTTGAGCATGAAGATAAAATATCTCCATCAATTTATGTTGCATTTAAGCATGAAACTTTAGATGCTAGTATTATTATTTGGACAACAACTCCTTGGACACTTCCTGCAAATACAGGTATTTCTTTAAACGGTGAAGAAGAGTATGTTTTAACAAGCGATAAATTTATTGTGGCACGTAAACTTTATAATTCACTAATTGAAAATGAAGTTATCTCTGGAACTATTGTAGAAGATATTGATCCAAACAGTTTAGAAAACACTTTTGCAATCAATCCCTTAAATGATAGAAAATCTAAAATTATTTTAGGTGAACATGTAATGATGGATTCAGGTTCTGGTGCTGTTCATACTGCTCCTGGACATGGTGAAGATGATTATAAAGTAGGTTTAAAATATGACCTTGATGTAATTATGCCAGTTGATGCTTTTGGAAAGTATGATCAAACAATTGTAAGAGAAAAACTTTTTAGAGATACAGATAAATACTTAGGTATTAATGTATTTAAAGCAAATGAACCAATTTTAGAAGAGTTAGGTGATGCTTTATTAAAAAGAATTGATATTACACATTCGTATCCACATTGTTGGAGAACACATACTCCTATTATTTTTAGAGCAACTAAACAATGGTTTATTTCTATTGATGATGAGTATGGAAAAGAGAATAAAACATTAAGAGAAAATGCTCTTAAAGTTGTAGAAGATTTAACTTTTTATCCTGAATGGGGAAGAAATAGATTGAAATCAATGTTAGATGGACGACCTGATTGGTGTATTTCAAGACAAAGAGATTGGGGTGTTCCTATTGCATTCTTTAGAAACAAAGTTACAGATAAAATTATCTTTGATGAAGAAGTTTTAACTCATACTGCTAAAATTTTTGAAGAAAAAGGTTGTGATGCATGGTATGATTTATCAATAGAAGAGTTATTGCCTGCTAATTGTGGATTAAATGCTGAAGATTTAGAAAAAACTAAAGATATTTTAGATGTATGGTTTGATTCAGGTTCTACACAAAATGCTGTTTTAAGATCTGGAAATTATGATGCAGGAACTTTCCCTGCTGATATGTACTTAGAAGGAAGTGATCAACATAGAGGTTGGTTCCAATCTTCACTTTTAACTACTTTAGCATCTTCAGAAATTGCACCTTATAAATCAATTTTAACTCATGGATTCACTGTTGATGAAAAGGGCGAAAAAATGTCTAAATCAAAAGGAAATGTTGTAGCACCTGATAAGGTTATGAAACAATATGGTTCTGAGATTTTAAGACTTTGGGTTGCTATGAGTGATTATCAAAGTGATTTAAAAATTTCTGATAATATTTTAAAACAAAATGCAGAACTTTATAGAAAAATTAGAAATACAGCTAGATTCTTACTTGCAAATGTTAGTGATTTAGGCGAGATTGTATCAGTTGATAAAATGGGTCCTTTAGATAAATGGGTATTATCAAAAGCTAAATCAGTATTTGATGACATTCAAGCTTCATTTGAAGTTTATGAATTCTCAAAAGGTTTAAATAAATTAAATAACTTCTTAGTTGTTGATTTATCTGGAATTTATTTAGATGTTTGTAAAGATAGATTATATTGTGATGATAAAAATGACATTCACAGACTTGCATCTCAAAGTGCAATGGCTTTAATTGCAAAAAAACTAATATCAACTTTAGCTCCCATTTTAACATATACAATGGATGAGTTATTAACTTATGCACCAGAATTTATTAAACAAGATTGTGCAGATATTTTTGATTATACAAAAGCAGAATTACCAAGTATTGATATTTATGATGAAAACGACTTTATAAATGATTCTTTATTATTAGAGGCAAAAGAGAAGTTTTCAGAAATAAAAGATGCTTTAAGTAAAGAAAAAGTGATCAAATCAACTTTAGAATTATCTATATATACTAACTCTACAGATATTTTAGAATTAGGTGTAGTTGAAATGGCTGATTGGTTTTTAGTAAGTAAAGTTGGAAGAATTAGTGATCAAGAAAGTACGGAATATGATAATTTTATAATAAATGGACATCAATTCATTATTTGTAAAAGTATTGATCATAAGTGTCCAAGATGTTGGAAATTTACAGTAAAAGAAGAAGATACACTTTGTTCAAGATGTGAACAAGTTATAAAGTAGTAAAATATGTTTCAAGAAGAAGTAACATTAACTTTTATATTCCAAACAATTGGAGTTATTTTAGCTCTAACTGCTCTTGGAATATATTTAGTGAAAAGAAAAGTGAAAGAGGATAGATAAAATGATGCCATTTACAGATGAAGACTTACAAGATCCTGTAAGTTCAATTATAAAAACTAAAATTGCTCCAATGCTAGCGCGTGATGGTGGTGCAATACAATTATTAGATATAAAAAATGCAAGAGTATTTATTCAATTACAAGGTTCTTGTGTTGGTTGTAGTGCTAGTAGTAGTACTTTAAAATTTGTAGTTGAAAAAGAATTAAAAGCTGCAATACATCCAGATTTAGAGATAGTTAATGTTCCCATTGGTATGGAAGATAAATTAGAGGAATTTTAATGATAAATGAAAGTAGATTATTAAATGAGGCTAATAGCTTTTTCTTACAAAAAGATTTTGAAAAAGCTATGTTTTTATATGCTCAATTATCATCAACTTTTAAAGAGAATAAAGAATACCCTATTTACGCATTATTTTGTGATATAGCAAGTGAAGATGAAGAAAAAGCAATGTCTCTTTATGATTACTTTTCTGTTGTAAAAGAAGATAGTTTAGAAGATGCTATTAGATATGTTGAAGATATTATTGATGCATATGATGGTGATATTGACAAAATGATGGAAATGTTAAAAGATTTAAGTCTTTCAACTGTTGATGCTTTAGATGCAATAAAGTATGAAGACTTTAAAAAATTAATACATTCTCGAGGGTCATTTAGAATTGCTTTTGAAGATATTATGTTTTCAACAAAAGTAGCAATTGAAAATAAAGATGATTTTTTTGATTTTGTAACTAAGCTAATAGATAATGATTTTAACAATACAGCATATACTTATTTAGATGGATTCAATGAATATTTTGCTTATGATGATGAAATTGAAAAATTATATAAAAGATTAGAAGAGAAAAATTTTGCAGCTAATAATTAATAATAAAGTATTTACAGATAATTCAAATGAAGCAAATGAAAATTCTGCTTTTGTAGTGTCTTCACAAAATGAAAGATTTAAACAGGCAGCTATTAATAATGGATGTAAAGAAATTATTGAATCAAAAGATTTAAAAAACTATTTAGACATGTCAGGAATTAAAATTATTGGAATTACTGGAACTAATGGTAAAACAACAACTGCTGCTGCTATATATTCTATACTTTTAGATTTAGGGTATAAAGTTGCACTTCAAGGAACTCGTGGTTTTTATATAAATGATGAGCGTATTGAAGAGTATTCTTTAACTACTCCAATTCAATTAGGTAACTTTGCTCATATTCAAAAAGCAATGAAGAGTGAATGCGACTTTTTTGTAATGGAAGTAAGTTCACACGCAATACAACAAAAAAGAATTGAAGGTTTAACTTTTGAACTTAAAATTCATACAAATATTACAAGAGATCATTTAGATTATCATAAGACTATCGAAGAATATATCAATATTAAAAACTCTTTCTTTACTGATGATACAAAAAAATTAATCAATAAAGATGATAAGATAGTTAAATATAATCCTAAAAATGGTTTTGCATATTCATTAGATGAACCTTCAACTTATAAAGTTGGTGCTTATTCTTTTAAAAATGGTATGCATGTAATGTTTTCTCATTTTGATCAAATGCACTCTTTTTCATCTTCAATGATGGGAATTTTTAATGTGTATAATTTAATGGCAGCATTAAGTGCTGTTCATATAATATCTTCAAAACCTTTAGATGAAATTTGTGAAGCTGTAGAGAATTTTGCAGGTGTTAGTGGACGAATGGAAATTATAAGTGATGAGCCACTTGTAATTGTTGATTTTGCTCATACTCCTGATGGAATGAAAGAAGTTTTACAAAGTTTCGCACATAAAGATATCATTTGTGTATTTGGTGCAGGTGGAGATAGAGATCAAGATAAAAGACCTTTAATGGGACAAGTTGCTGCTAATTATGCTAAACATATAATAGTCACTAGCGATAATCCAAGATTTGAAGATCCTGATATAATCGTTGAAGATATATTAAAAGGTATTAAAAATCATCAAAGTGTGCAAGTTGATATAAATAGAAAAGAAGCTATAAAAAAAGCTATTGAAATGGCAAATAAAGATTCTGTAGTTTTAGTTCTTGGAAAAGGTGATGAAGAAGCTCAAATTATTTATGATAAAAAGATTGCTTTTTCTGATAAAGAAGAGATTTTAAAATATTTAAATAAAGAGTAAAACTCTTTATTTAATAAATTGATTTATCGTGTTCTCAGAATTCTTAGATTTTAATACTACTTATAAAGTAGAATTACGTGATTTTAAACAATGGCACAAAGGTATTAAATATTTTGGATTTTGGGCTATTGAAATATCATCTCCATCTTGTCTTGAAAAAACTAAAATATATCAAAAACATTTAGAAGATAAATTACATCCTAATTATTTACGACAAGCTCATATTACACTTGTTGCTTCTGGTTTACTCTCCAATGAACATTTTTCTAATGATTTAATACTAAAACAAGTTAAACAAATAAAAGAATGTAATATCAAAGCTTTTACATTAAATTTATCTAAGCCAAATAGTTTCTCTACTTGTCCTTATCTTTTTATTGATGATTCCTTAGGTAAATTAGATTTTATACGTAAATGCTTGCATAATGAAATATCTAAAAAAATTAACACTAGAAAGTATATTCCACATGTGACATTGGGATTTTATAATAAAGTTTATAAAACATCAGATATAGTTAAAAAAATCTCTAAATTAAACTTACATGATATTGAATTTACAGTTAATGAACTTGTATTTGCTCAATATGAAACGAAGGATATTCAAGGTCCTTATGAAGTTTTACATCGTGTTAAGTTAGGTAAATAAATTAATAAATCTCTTACTCTTTATTTTTTAAATAAATAAAAAGTATTAAGAATAAAACTGCAAAAAAGAGTGGATAAAAGAATAAGTAATCTTTTAATACTATTTTATTTTGATCTATTTCTGATTTTTCTAGTTTATTAATATCTTCATAAATTGCAATTAAATCATTTTTAGAATATGCAGTATATGATTTTGCATTTGATTGTAAAGATATTTGATTTAAAACTGCTTTATTTGAGTTTCCTATTCCTATTGTATATGCTTTAATCCCATATTTTTTAAGAAGTTTTACAACTACTTTTAAAGGGATTTTACTTGCTGTATCTGCTCCATCACTTAAAACTATAATAACATTTGATTTTGCTTTTTTATCTTTTAAAATATTGACGCTTCTTGCAATTGAGTCTAAAATTGCTGTATTATTTCCAGCCATACCAATTTCTAAATAATCAATTATTTCTTTTTGTGCATTTTTATCAAAACTTAAAGGACTTGCCATCATAACAGAATCACCAAAGATTATTAAGCCTATATTATCATTTGTTCTTTTTGATATAAAATCTTTTACAATCTCTTTTACAACATCAAATCTATTCTTAGTTCTATCATCTTTATCTAAATCCTGATATTTCATAGAACCGCTTGAATCAAGATTTAATAGTATATTTATTCCATCATTTTTTATAAGTTGTGTATCTTTTTCTTTTACAGGTGAGGCTAAAGAGATAATTGAAAGAGAAATAATTAGATATTTCAATACCTTAATTACTAAACTTGATCTTTGATTGGATTTTTGGAATATATTTAAATGTGGAATATAATAACTTGGATTTTTAGCCTTGCAATATATTGAGCAAATAATAAATACTAAAATCAATAATAATACATATGGGAACTCAAAAGTAATATTACTTAGCATCTAAAATATCCAATAATGTAGTAAGTTTATTTTTAATACTTTTATCAAAGATAGGAACTTCTTTTTTGTACTTGTAATCTTCTAATTCATTAATTAAGTCGTTTGCTAGTCTTTTTTCTCTATCTTCAACTACTAATAGTCGTAAATATTTTGTTATTATATAAGCATCTTTTTTAGGCTCTTTAAACTTAATATCTTTTAGAATATTAAAATACATTTTTCTTTTGTTTATTTTTTTATTTTTAAAATATTTAATTATAAAGATAATAATACTAAGTACAATAACAAATCCAAGAAGCATTAAGGCAAAATATATAAAAACCGAGTTATCTGGAATTTTAACTATATCTTTAATATCATGAATTTTTAAAGTTATCTTTTCATTCATTAATTTAATAATCCCACTAATTTTTTAATTGGGTCTTCACTTGTATATATCTTTGTAAATCTAATAGCATTGTCTTGAAAATGTGTAAATAATTTGTGGTCATTCTCTTTTACACTTTTTATATAGGCTTCAACAGTATTTGAGTTTAGTATACCTTCAAAGTTTTGATTTGTACTTGGATCATTAAAGTTTACATTTCCTAATTCAAGAGGTTCTTCTTCAAACTTATCTCTAATAATAATTGCAAAAACTTCATGTTTTTTTGACAATAATTTTAAATCAAGTTTTTCTATATCAAAAAAATCTCCAATTAAAAAAATTATAGATTTATGATGAATAGTTTTAAATAATTCATTTGTTATATATGAATAATTAATAGTTTTACCAAGAACATTATAGTTATATATTTGCTCGGCCATAAAGTTTACATTAAATATTTGCTTAGATTTTTTTGTACAAACTTGACAAGTTTCATTCGCAATATATGAAGCAAATGGATCACCTTGTTTTACGCATATAAATCCTAAAGTACTAGCAATTTCTGTTATAACATCTTGTTTAAATTTTTTTGTTCCAAAATAAGTTGAACCATTTAATAAACTTACTATTTTAATATTTAATTCTTTTTGTGTATGAAAAATCTTTACATAAGGTTTTTGCATTTTAGCACTTGTAATCCAGTCAATATTTTTTACATCTTCTCCATACTCATACTCTTTTAATTCACAAAAGTCATAACCTTCACCTTTTTGTAGCGAAGTGTTATTTCCTATGATTTCAGAGAAAACTTGTTTTTTAGTCTTAATTAGTATTTTTTTTAAAGATTGATTCATTTTTTATGGAATATCTACTTTTTCTAAAATTCTTTGAATTACAGTATCAACATTTATCTCTTTTGCTTGTGCTTCATAAGTTAAGATAATTCTATGTCTTAAAACATTTTTTATAACCATAGTAACATCAAGAGGTGAAACATAATCATTGCCTCTAATAAATGCATTTGCTTTTACTGCTTTAAACATATCAATAGTAGCTCTTGGACTTGCTCCAAAATGAATAATATCATTTAATTCTTCTAGATTATAATCTTTTGGATTTCTACTTGCATCAATTATATTTACAATATACTCTTCTAGTTCTTTATCAATATGAATATTTAAAACTTCTTGTTTTAAAGCTTCTAAGGTTTGTTTGTCTATTATTTTGTTTATTGGTTCAAAAGAGTTCATTGTAACTTTTTTTGCAATTTCATACTCTTCTTCTTTATTGTTATATCCTACAACTATTTTGAACATAAATCTATCAAGTTGTGCTTCAGGAAGTGTATAAGCACCTTCTTGTTCAATTGGATTTTGAGTAGCAAGAACTAAAAAAGGAGTATCAATTTTAAATGAATCTTCTGCTATTGTTACTTGTCTTTCTTGCATAACTTCAAGAAGTGCTGATTGTACTTTTGCAGGTGCTCTATTAATTTCATCTGCAAGTAAAAGGTTTGTGAAAATTGGTCCTTTTTTTATTTTAAATGAAGACTCTTTCATATCATATATTTGTGCACCTATAATATCACTAGGTAATAAATCAGGAGTAAACTGTACTCTTTTAAAATCTAAATCAATAGAATCAGCAACTGCTTTTACAGCTGTTGTTTTAGCAAGTCCTGGAACTCCTTCTAGTAAAATATGTCCATTTGTAAGTAGTCCAATTAGAATTGAGTCAATCATCTCTTCTTGTCCAACAACACCTTTATGAATCTCTTTTTTTAAGCTAGTTAATTTATCGTGAAAATTCAAATATAACCCCTGTTTTTGATAGATTTATTTTAGCTAAGATATTATTCTAAAAGAATTAAAAAACTGAGTTTAGATTTGCTATATTTAAAAATTCTATACTCTTAAAGAAAAATTAAACTTAACTTAGATAAAATCACGGTTCTAATTTCGTATTAGAAACCTCACATGTATCAATCCTGGTATGG
>NYWO01000023.1 GCA_002685075.1 Arcobacter sp. | reverse complement strand
CAACGGGAAGGTTGGAGAGTGGTCAAATCCTGCGGATTGTAAATCCGCCGCCTACGGCTTCGAAGGTTCGAGTCCTTCTCTTCCCACCACTTTATGTGTGGCGCGATAGCTCAGTCGGTAGAGCAAAGGATTGAAAATCCTTGTGTCGACAGTTCGATTCTGTCTCGAGCCACCATTTTTATTATTAATAACACATATGAATTAACTACCAAAAGTGCGAGTGTGGCGGAATAGGTAGACGCGTTGGACTTAAAATCCAATTCCGGTTTCGGAGTGTCGGTTCGATTCCGACCATTCGCACCACTGTGTTGTTAATCTTAAATCTACCATCAAAATCAAACATTTTCAATATTTCTTTTTTATTACTATTTATTACTGACAAACTCAAGTATTGCTTAGATATAATTACAAAATTATATATTATATTAAGGAATAAATTAATGTCAAAAATTGGAATATTAGTAGCAAGTTCAAATAACAATCAAAAATTAGGATTAAGACTTGAAGAATTAGCTAGAGAGCAAAATTGTGAAGTAGAATTAATTAATTTAGTAGATTTAAGATTACCATTATACAGTACAATTGAAGAAGAAGAAAACGGAATACCAGAAGCTGTATTAGACTTAGCAACAAAAATACTGGACTTAAAAGCATTTATCATTGTAGCACCTGAATACAATGGTGTTATGCCACCAGTACTTAACAATGCAATGGCTTGGACTTCAAGAGCTACAAAAGATTGGAGAGATGCTTTTAATGATAAAATCGTTGGATTAGCAACTCACAGTGGTGGTGGTGGAGCAAAAGGTCTTCAAGCAATGAGAATTCAATTCCAACATTTAGGAGCTAATATCTTAGCTAGAGAGATTTTAACTACTTATGAAAAACAGTTAAATGAAGAAACAGCTATTGGAATGATTAAAGCACTATCAAAATTATCAGAAGTTTAGGTTTTACCTAACCTTCTAAGTTCATTGGAAATTTAATAATAAACTCTGCTCCATAATAATTTTCATCTTCAAACTCATACTCTTTATTATTAACACTAATTGTTCCATTCATATGTTTGCGAACAATTACATCTGACATATAAAGCCCAATTCCTGTTCCTTGAGATTTATGTTTTGTAGTAAAATATGGTTCATATATTCTTTTTATAATATCCAAAGGAACACCTCCTCCATTATCTTTTATTTTTATAATAGCAGAAGACTCGTTTTTATATGTATCAATAAATATAAGTTTTTTTTCATTTTTAGATTTAATAATTTCATCAATAGCATTATTTAATATATTAATCATTACTTGTATTAACTCATTTTTAAAATTATATACTTCTATATTACTTATATTTTCAATAATTGATAATTCTGATGATGAGAATTTGGTTTTTGCTAATTTTGAAGAATAATCAACAACATCTTTAATTAAAAATTTACTTTTTTTATTATCAGGCTTAAAAAAATCTCTAAAATCATCTATTGTTTTAGATAAAAATTGTGAACTAATATTTATATCACTTAAAGCTTTATTTAAATCCTCAAAATCCAAATCTCCACTTTTATTTTTCATTAACATACCTGTAGCTAATACAGATATAACAGAAAGAGGTTGCCTCCATTGATGAGCAATATTTTCTAACATCTCTCCCATAGCTACCATTTTTGATTTTCTATGCATTATATCTTCATATTCAATGAGTTCTTGTTTTATAGTAGAAACTTCTTCTTTTAATCTTTTATTATATGTTTCTAATTGCTTATTTAATTCTTCTTTTTTTCTTTCTAATTCAATACGCTCTCCAATATCCCTAGATATTGCTATAATATAATCTTCGCTCCTATAACTTTTAATACTTAAGGATGTTTCAACATATATATACTCGCTGAATTTTGTTTTATATTTACCAAAAGTATTTAATGTCTTATTCGTTTTTAGTTTCTTAAATACTTCTGGCAGTTCAATTATATTTTTAAAAGGTTCTCTTATATCTGATATTTCCATTTGTTTTAATTCTTCTAAAGTATAAGATAAACTTTCACAAGCTTTTGAATTTGCAAATTCTATCTTTCCTGAAGAAAATTCAATTAAAAGAATAATATCATTCGATTCTCTAATTAACTCAAAATAAAGTTTAATTTGTTCATCTTGTTCTATTTCATTAGTTATATCATTCACATAGGATATTAAATATTTCTCATTATCAATACTAATTACTTTGGACATAATAGATACAGGTATACAATCTCCATTTTTAGATCTATGGAAGGATTTCACACTGTTATCTTCTAATTGCTGTGAATTTTCAATATGACCAAGAGCTTCATAAAATTTCTCTTCTGTATCAACAATAGTATCTATTTCCCACACTTTTAATTTTGTTATTTCATCAAAAGTATAAGAAAGGTGTTTACACCCTGCACTGTTTACAAATATCAAATCACCTTTATAATTAAGTAAAAAAATAGATTCTCTAGCTAATTCAAAAGAGCTTTCTAAAAATTGATTTAAATTATTTTTTTTCATCCTCTTATTATATCAATATATTTTAAATTAGTAAATCAGTAGGTATATAAACTATATTAATTACCACGTCCAAGTAATTCAGAAGCTTCTGTAATAACTAAGAAAGATTCAGGATCATACTCTTTTATAATATCTTTTAACACTTGTATTTTTGATATTTCAACTACAATTAAAATCATCGTTTTATTTTGTTCTTTATATAGCCCTGTTCCATTTAAAATAGTTCCATTCTCCCCTAATCTTAAAATGATTTGTTCTGATACTTTTTCAACTTCATTAGTAACAATATGTACAACTTTTTTAGAAGGCCTACCACTTAAAATCACATCGATAATTCTAGAACTTACATAAATACTTAAAATGCTCCATAAAGCCTTTTCTAGATCATTAAAAACATAAATAGATAGAGCAATAATAAATGCATCAATAGCAAGTATTACTTCTGATGCCTTATAATGTGTTTTAGAAGCTATTATTGAAGCAACTATAGTACTTCCTCCTGCAGAAGATTTACCTTTTATAATAAATCCTAAACCAAGACCTATACAAATACCACCAAAAATAGTTGCTAATATAGTTTCGTTTGTTGCAGCACTTAAGTTTAGAAATTCATTTGCAATATCAATAAAAACTGAAATTAGTATTATTGTAAGAATTGATTTTATTGCATATTTTTTTCCAAAGTATTTTATACTTAAAATTATTAGTGGCAGATTTATCATAATCATTAAAGAACCAATTGTAAAAGGGCTTATATGATGTAAAAGTAATGAAAGACCAGCTGTTCCTCCTGTAATAATATTATTTGGTAATAAAAAAGAGACAACTCCTATTGCTAAAAAAGTTGCACCTAGTATTATATATATTAAATCTTTCATATTTTTCCTATATTTTTGTTTCTTGGAGTATATCTGTAATTGTATAATTATTAAATAATTTGTCACCAATTTGTAACAATTTTTTGTTACAATTTTTTATGAAAGATAAAATATACGTAGTAGATACAAATATCATCTTACAAAACTTACAAAATCTCTATAAAATTTCACAAAATAAAACTAACCATATTGTAGTACCCCAAACTGTTTTACTTGAGTTAGAGGACAAGAAAAAACTTTCAAATGAATTGGGCTATTACGCAAGAGAATTTGCAAGACTTTTAGCATTGATGAAAATAAAAGAAGTAGATTATAAACTAGGCTTTAAAGTTGTAAAACTTTTTAATGATGAGATAAATCTTGATATTATTTCAAAAGATAAATATGATACGCAAATTGAACAAGTGCATTTATCTGAAAGCAATGATAAAAGAATAATAGAAACAGCATGTATTTCAAGAGATTATTATAAAGGTTCGCAAACTATATTTTTATCGCTTGATGTTTATGCAAGAACATTTGCTTTATTTGAAGGAATAAAAACTGAAACACTACATGATGATAAATCAACTGTACCTAAGTTTACTTTTTTAAAAGAGTTTACTCTTGATTCATCAAGTTTTAATTCTTTAGATAAGAAAGATATTAAAGATGTTGATATAAATTATGAAAAAGAAAACTTTTCTTATATTTTTAAAAGTCCTGATGGTAATAGTGAGCATGCAATTATTTATAATGACAAAATTAATATATTAAAAGAAACAGATTTTAAAGCGTTGAGTATAAAACCAGTAAATTTAAAACAAAAACTATTTACAAAAGCAATAATATCAAATATGTTTGAACTGCTTGTAATTGATGCAAAAGCAGGAAGTGGGAAAACACTTATGTCGGTAGTTAGTTCTATGAGATTGATTGACTTAGGTCTTTATGACAAAATTATATATGTTAGAAACTCTATTGAATCTTTAGATAAAGGTGAAGATATTGGTTATTTATCAGGGAATGATGAAAAGTTTAGAATATATAATATGGCAATACAAGATAGCCTGGAGTTTATTGCAAAAAAACAATTAAAAAAAAGTGAAAGTAAGGATAGTCAAGAATCAATTGAAACAAAAGTATCCCAACTTCAAGATAAATATAGTATTGAAACTTTATGGCCAGGGGAAGCTAGAGGAAGAACAATATCTAGCTCAATTGTTATTATGGATGAGTGGCAAAACTCTAGTGAAAAAACAACACAACTTATTCTTTCAAGACTTGATGAATCATGTATGGCAATAGTAATAGGTTCAAATAGACAAATTGATAACTTGTACTTGAATAAATATAATAATGGCCTTACAACTTTATTAAAACAAACTAATAAAACTCATCCAGAATTAAAGATGTTTGCAATAGAATTAGATAAAGCAGTACGTGGAAAGTTTGCCGAATTTACTGAAAGAATATTTGAAAGTAAAAAGTAAATAATTAAGGATATCCAATACAAAATAGACTAATAAATGATACTATATATAATCATATAGAATATACAAAACTTGAAGATAAGATTCTTCAAACAAAAATAGTAAATAGACTACAATTTATAACGCAAAATGCCTTAGCATATTTTTCATATCCATCAATAACAACTAAGAGGTTTATTCACTCTCTTGGGACTATGCACTTAGCATCATTTATGTTTAAAAATTCACTTTTAAATGCAGATAAAAACACAAAAAATGATTTTTTATCTGAACTTAAATATGCAATTAAACAAATTATTAAAATAGAAAAAATTGATATTGATTTAAATGATATTGATTATTTTGAAAACAAAGCTCTTTATCAATTTACAATACCAACAAAATCAAAATCACATAGAATTGCATATACTGTAATTCTTCAAACTATTAGAATAGTTGGATTATTACATGATGTTGGACACCTACCCTTCTCTCATCAAGTAGAAAATGCTTTAAAAAAGATTTATCTTAGCATAAAAGAAAAAGAAGACAATGATGAAGTTTTAGTTGAAAAAGAGATTGAGTTTAAATCTATGTACGAGAAAACCACAAATAATGCTAGTGAAGTTTTACATGAAGCTATTGGAAAAGAGCTTTTAAGCCTATTATTTAAATATGAGTTAAATGATTTACTAAAAAAAACTATTGATAAGAAATATATAAAATTAATAGAAAAAATTTGTATATATATCTTAGAAGAAAAAACAATTTACAACTTTGATTTCTCTGTTTTACATAAATTTATAGATAGTACAGTTGATGCAGATAGATTAGATTATGTAAATAGAGATATGCTAGCAAGTGGTTATATTACAGGGCCTAATGACCATATTAGAATTACAAAACAAACAGTTTTAGTAAAACAAGACAATAAGTTTCATCTTAGTTTTTTTGATATGTCATTAATAGATATTGAGCATATGTTAGAAATGAGATTTAACCTTTATAAAAAAGTTATTTATAACCATGGTATTGCAAAAACAGATACACTTTTAGAAAATGTTGTGCAGTATTTAGCAACAAAATATTTTAAAAATCCTAAAATGGGAGAAAAAAATTCTGAAAATATTTCTATGCTTTGGAGTTTTGATAATAAAGATACAGAAAAAAAACTAGATACAATTTCTATGCTTGATGAAAACTGGTTGATTTCATTATTTAAAAATGAATATTTTTTAATAAAAGAAAAAGAAAAATTAAGCACAGAAGATATAAAATATCTTTACTCTTTTGAAGAAGTACTATTTGGGAAAAGGAAGTTTAGAAGTCCTTGGAAAAATTTAAATGAATTTTATAAAGTACTAGGTTTTACGACTTTAGAAAGATATAAATTTAGAGAAAGTTTTGGATATATATCAAAAAACAACTCTAAAAAATTACAAGATAAACTAAATAATTTTATACAAAAATGGGAAGATAAAGAAGAAGATTTATTTTTTGCTTATCAAGTTGTTTCTTTTAATATAGGTATAGAAAAAGAGTTTTCATTTTATGATGGTGGAGAGCTTATACATATTGATGAAATCTCAACTTTAAGAAAAAGATTAAAACAATCTATGTTAAATACTGTTCCTTTTTATATCTACTCAAATAAAAAAACTTTAAATGAACAGATGCGAGAAGAGTTAAAAGATATATTATTCGACATTTTTCAATGATTAAAAGTAGTACTATTTTGATAAAATTTGTTATAAACAAAAAAGGATAAACTTTGGATTTAAGTGATATTAGAGGTAAATATACAACTAAGGGTTTAGATATTCCAGATTTGAATAGTGATCCTATAAAACAATTTGAACAATGGTTTCAAGATGCAATTGACGAGCAAATGCCTGAACCAAATGCAATGATGTTAGCAACTGTTGGAAAGGATATGATGCCAAGTGTTAGAGCGGTATTATTAAAAACTTTTGATGAACAAGGCTTTGTGTTTTTTACAAACTATAAAAGTAAAAAAGCACAGCAAATAGAAGAGAATCCAAATGCAGCTTCTTTATTTTCTTGGATTCCTATGGAAAGACAAATAAAAATTGAAGGTTCAATTGAAAAAATTTCAACAAAAGATTCTTTAAAATACTTTCTTTCACGTCCAAAAGGAAGTCAAATTGGAGCTTGGGTTTCTCATCAAAGTAGTATTATTACTTCAAGAAGTCTACTTGAACAAAAGTTTGATGAAATAAAAAGAAAATTTGTAAAAGGGGAAGTTCCTTTTCCTGACTTTTGGGGTGGATATATAATCAAGCCTGTAAGAATTGAGTTTTGGCAAGGTGGACAAGATAGACTTCATGATAGATTTCTTTATGAAAAAGATGAAAAGAATGAATGGACTATAAAAAGACTTGCTCCATAAAAAAATTATAAAATATAAATAAAGATGTAAAAAATCTTTATTTATTTTATATTTTAGGTATAATATAAAACTTTAAAATAATTATAGGATACCTACAATAAAAATTTTTATCTTTTTATCTCTTTTTATCATTTCGTTATTTTCTTCAGAGATAAAAGAAAAAAATATTCTTTTACTTCACTCATCTGATTACCAATATCCTTGGACTAAAAGTCTTTATAGAGGAATAAGCCTTCTTGAAAAAGATTCAAAAACTCCTGTAAATTTTCATACTGAGCAAATTGATTTTAGAAAAATTGATTTAAACAATAAAGAAAAATGGAAAAACTACTTTGAAAGTAAGTACTCTTCAATTCAAATTGATGGTATTATTATAATATTTGCAAATGCGATTAAATTTATAAATAAATATGGAAATACACTTTTTAAAGATATCCCTAAAATTGCTTATGGCGATACTAAAATAATTGATAAATCAAATACTCTTATAATGAAAATTGAAAACTCTATAGCAGTAGAGCAAACTGTAAAAGAAGCACTATCTCAAAATAAAAATGTCAAAAATATCTATCTTATAGGAAGTAATAATAAGTCTGCAGGAGATATTAAGAACTTAAGCAAAATATATATAAAAAAATACTCTTCTATAATACCAAAATCACTAGATAATTTAAGTTTTGAAGAAATGGAAGAAGTACTAAAAAAAATACCTAAGGATTCAATAATCTTATATTCTTTATTTTTTAAAGATAAAAATGGAGTCAAATTAACACCTAAAAAGTATTTAAATAAATTTTTGAAAATTTCAAATGCTCCAACATACGTCTACTTTTCTACTTTATTAGATTCTAATGTTGTTGGTGGCTATGTTATTGATAGTGAATTACTAGTGCAAAATATGTTCAAAACACTTATTAGTAATAAAAAAATAGAAGAAAATAAATATGACAATATTAGAGCAAAGTTTAATTATAACATCTTACAAAAATACAATATAGATATTAATAAGATACCAAAAGATTCAGTTCTTTTAAATAGGCCGGATAATTATCTAAAAATAAATAAACAAAATATCTTAATTTTAACTACTCTTATTATCTTATTAATTTTTATTGTAATTTTATTTGTTCTAACAAAAAGAAAAAAGAAAGTAATAGAAGAACTAAATATAAAAAATAAACTTTTAAGTGTAAAAAGAGAGTTTGATAATTTTTTTGAGCTATCAATAAACTTACAAATTATAACAAATATTGAAAATGGAAATCTAATTCAAATTAATAGTGGTGCAAAAAATATTTTAGGCTATGAAATAGATGAATTAATAAATACAAGTTTCTTAGATTTAATACATCCAGATGATATTCAAAATACAATCGATGAAATGAGTAAGTTAGCTAATGGTGAGATAGTGTATTACTTTGAAAATAGATATAGACATAAAAATGGTACATATGTAAATTTAGCTTGGTCAGCAACTACAGATACTAAGAAAAAACTAGTTTATGCAAGTGCACAAGATATTACAAAAGTTAAATTAATTGAATCACAAAAAAAAGAGAAAGAAAAACTACTTAACCAACAAAGTAAACTAGCAGCAATGGGAGAGATGTTAAATAATATAGCACATCAATGGAGACAACCATTATCTACTATTTCAACATCAGCAACAGGAACAAAGATACAAAAAGAATTAGACTGTTTAAGTGATACACAATTGCATAATGCCTTAGATACAATAAATAATTCAGCACAGTATCTTTCTCAAACGATTGATGATTTTAGAAACTTTTTTAATCCTGCGAATGATAAGATTTCAAAATTTTTAATTGATAAAACTATTGATAAAACTCTAAATATCATCTCTTCTGAACTTAATAATAAAAATATAAAAGTTATAAAAAACAGTTCTAATATAGAAGTATTATTAATAGAAAATGAGTTAATTCAAGTCTTAGTAAATATTATAAATAATGCAAAAGATGCCTTAGTAAAAATTGAAAATAAAAAAAGATTAATTTTTATAGATATTTATGAAGATGAAAATACTTTAATTATAGAAATAAAAGATAACGCAAAAGGAATTCCCTTAAATATTATAGATAGGATTTTTGAACCATATTTTACAACAAAGCACAAGTCACAAGGAACTGGCATTGGCTTATATATGAGTAGAGAAATAATTGTAAATCATTTAAAAGGTTCAATTAATGTAGAAAATGAAACTTATATATATGAAGATATTGAATATATTGGTTCAAAATTTACAATTAAATTATCGCAATAAATTAAAAAATAATATTTCAATTTGAAATATTTTTAAAAAGAAATGAAAATATTTGTTAAAATACTCTAAATAATATAAAGGAGTATAATTATGATTTTAGGAAAATGTCCCTATTGTGATGGTAGTGTAATTGCAAGAAAGTTTGAAACACAAGGCAAAAAAATAAAATTATATACTTGTGAAAATGCTAATAAACAATATGACGAGAGTGAAGCTTTTGTCTTTACTGCGGAATCTACTTGTACTTTTAGAGTTTACTCAAATGCTTTTTTAAAATGGAATAAAAGAAGTTTTAGTCAATATGAAATGAAAAAGCTACTTCAAGATGGACAAGTAATAATAAGATTGCATGGAAGAAAAGGTACAGGAGAGTATTTTAAGTATGTAATTACAAATAAAGAGTATGGAGTTTCTATTCTTTGGGATGAAGATGTCCCAAAAGATGAGGAAGAAGAGTTTAGTTCATAGCTCCTCTTTAATCTTTACACTCTACATTTTTTAAAATAGCTTCTTCATTTTTAAGATGCTTGCAATCTTCTTTTTTTACAATTGCATCAGTGAACTTTGCATTCCAAAAAATTGCACCTTTGATATTTAATTCACTTAAATCCACATCACGAAAACTAGCATATGCTCCACCTGCATTTTCAAAACTTGTATTTTCAAATGTTGTTTCTAAAAAGTTTGCAGACCAGATAGAAAGGTTTATACAGCTTACATTTTCAAAAGTTGCATTTGCAAAATTAGTACCTTTAAATGTAGTATTATCACATTTAATACCAATAATATCCGCACCTGTTAAATTTGCAGCTCTAGCATTTGTATTTAATAAATTTGCATTTGTTAAATCAACTCCCCACATATTTGACTTTACAAAAATTGCATTTTCTAAGTTTGCATTGCTTAAATTACTTCCACTTAAATTTGCATTACTTAAGTCTTTATTACTTAAATTTACACCGCTTAAATCACACTCTTGACAATCTTTTGTTTTTAAAAGCTTATCTAAATCTGCTTGTTCATAACTAAACAATGAAGTTGAAAAAATAAAAGTTAGAGTAAGTATAAAAAAATATTTCATTATTAGACCTTATTTCACATTTTTAACAATTTGTAAAAACTGTTTTTCTCTAGTTCCACCAATTTTTTTTGATAATAATTCCATTGTTTTTGCATCTGAAAAATAAAATGTTGGAATACCTATAAACTTATAAGGCAAGATTTTTTCATCTTCTTTAATATCCATAATAACTGAAACAAAGTTTTCATTTACAAAAGATACAATCTCTTTATCTTTTAATACCTTTTTTTTCATGTAATTACACTCAGGACAAGTTGGAGTTGAGTACATAATCATAAGTTTTTTATCTGAATTGATTGCTTTTTGTTTTGCTGTTTCTAAGTCTTTTTCAAAATTTATAGAAGATGCAAATAAACTAAGAGTTAGGCTTAAAGTTAGTAGTAATAGTTTCATAGTATTCCTTTTACAAAAATTATAATATATTATATTATATTCAAGTAAAAGAAATATTAAATTTTTAAATTAGTCGTTTCTAGAAGTAGTTTCTAGTAAGTGGTATCCAAATTGAGTTTTAACTGGACCATGCACTACATTAATAGCTTCATTAAATACAACTTTATCAAACTCAGGAACCATTTGTCCTTGCATAAAGTTACCTAAATTTCCACCATCTTTCCCTGAAGGACATTTTGAATGTTCTTTTGCAAGATCTTCAAACTTTTCTCCATTTGCAATTTTTTCTTTTAATTCATTACAGAATTCTTCACTTTCAACTAATAAATGTCTAGCAGATGCTGATTTCATTTTATACCTTTTTAATTTTTGTGAATTCTACCATAAAATAAATTACTTAGCTTTTAATCTATTTATTTTTCATAGATTTTAAAATATTTACCTTTTATTCTTCCATTACTCAAACCATCTAATGCTTTTTTCACTACTTCTTTTTTTACTGCTACATAAGAGCAAAAATCTAAAGAGTTAATCTTTCCAATATCATCTTTAGCAAGTCCAACACCAGCTGTTAAAGCTCCTAAGATATCTCCAGCTCGCATCTTTTGCTTTTTTCCACCATTTATAAATAGTGTCCTATAATCACTATCAATTTTATACTCTAAATCATCACTAATATGCTCAGCTCTTTCGAACTTAATATCATCAAAAGAAGCTTTTATATCTTCGATTTTATCTTCATCTTCATAATTATTGTATAAAGATATTGCTAATCCACCCTTACCTGCTCGCGCTGTTCGGCCAATTCTGTGTGTATGTGTTTCTAAATCTCTTGCTAAGTCGTAGTTGATTACTAAATCTATATCATCAATATGTAAACCTCTAGAAGCTACATCTGTTGCTATTAAAATAGGATATGATTTATTTGAGAAAAAGATTATTGTTTCATCTCTTTGTTTTTGCTCTAAGTCTGAATGCAAAGTTAAAACATCAAGTCCTAAATCATATAAGTTATTGCTTAGCTCATCACATTGAATTTTTGTATTACAGAAAATCAATACTGATTTTGCTTTATTTGTTGAAATAAGTGCAGGAATTAAAGATGTTTTAGAAGAGCTTTCAACTTCATAAAGTTTTTGCTCAATTATCGTTTTTTCTTCATTTTCATTTTTAACACTAATTGGATTCTTTGTAACAAAAGAAGCTAGATTTTCAATATTCTCTTGATAAGTTGCTGAAAATAAAAGCGATTGTCTATTTTTTGGTAAGACATTGATTATTTTTGTAATATCTTCAGTAAAGCCCATATCAAGCATTTTATCTGCTTCATCTAAAACTAAAGTATCTACTTCATTTAAGTTAATATTCTCTTCATTAATATGCTTTAAAATTCTTCCTGGAGTTCCAACTATAATATGAGCTCCATGAAAAAGTGACGCAACTTGTGGTCTATATGCAACTCCACCACAAAGTGTTAAAACTTTTACATTGTGAATATGTCGTGAAAGTTTTCTAATCTCTATTGCAATTTGATTAGCTAATTCACGTGTTGGTGCTAAAACTATGGATTGAATTCTAAATCTTTTAACATCAAGTTTATGAACTATTGGAATAGAAAAAGCCACAGTTTTTCCAGAACCTGTTTTTGCTTGTGCGATCACATCTTTTTTTTCTAAAAGTGCAGGTAATGCTTTTTCTTGAATTTCAGTCATTTTATCAAAACCTAAAGAAGCAAGATTTTTTAAAAACTCTTTTGAAAGATTTAAATTTGAGAATTTTTCATTTGAATTTGTGATAGTAGAAATGGAACAACCTTTATAATTTTTAAAGTATTATATCTAAAATTAGGCTTTTAATATTTTAATTGTTTAAAACTTTTATACCAAGTTTCAAACTCAAGGTCATACATAGGTTTAGCATAAAAATATCCTTGAACTTTAGTACACAAATTTTTCTTTATAATTTCATCTTGTTTAGGAAACTCAATACCTTCAGCAATTACAGATAATCCCATATTTATTCCTAAATCTATTATAGACTTAATAATATCTTCATCAGAATTTTCATCAAGTAAAGAATCAATATATGATTTATCAATTTTTATTTTTGAAATAGAACACTCTCTTAAATAGTTAAAGGAAGAGAAGCCTTTTCCAAAGTTATCTATTGATAATCCAATTCCCAATAAAGATAAATTATTTAATGTAAAAAGCGTTTTAGTAGATATTTTCATCACATCAGATTCACTAAACTCAAGTTCTAAGTATTTTGCATCAAGATTTGATATTTTTAGAACCTCTTTTATAGAACCGTATAAATTTCCATGTTCTAAGTGTTTTCCACTTATATTAACAGAAATTATTCCATTATAGATTTCACTATCATGCCAACTTTTCACTTGAATACAGGCTTTTTTTAATATAATCTTTTCAAACTCTATAATATGATTTGAAGTATCTAAATCTGAAATAAAAGTATCAGGCATTAATAGTTTAGAATTATCTTTATTCCATCTTGCTAATACTTCAAGAGCAAAAATTTCATTAGTTTGTAAATCAATTTCTGGATGAAAATGGATAATAAATTCATCATTTTTAATAGCATTTTTTAGATTTTCTTCTTTTTTTATTTGGTAATCAAGATTTTCCGTCATCTTAGAACAAAAGAATTCAAAATTATTTTTGCCCTTATGTTTTGCATGATACATTGCAGAATCAGCATTTTCAATAAGTGTTTCAATTGCATCTGCATCATTTGGGTAAACAGCAATACCAATACTAACACCTATATCAAAACTTGTATTAGTGATGGAAAATGGCTTATTAACTAATGTTAATATTTTTTCACATACTCTTTCAATAAATAAATAGCTAGAAATATCACTTAAAACAACTATAAACTCATCTCCACCAACACGTGCTACCATATCATTTGTTCTTATTATACTTTTAAACTTTTTTGCAAAAGAGACTAATACTTTATCTCCACTTGCGTGTCCTAAAGTGTCATTGATAACTTTAAAGTCATCTAAATCAAGAAATAAAATAGCAAACTGAAGATTGTTTCTTTTTGAGTTATTTAAAACATATTCTAATTGAGCTTCTAATTTAAGTTTATTAGGTAGGTTAGTTAAAGAATCATGATAAGCTAAATGCAATAATTCATTATTTGATTCTTCTCCAGATGAGATATCTGTAAAGATACCAAAGTAGTTTAACTTTTTAGTTTCTTCATTGTAAAACTTATAAATTCTTATAATAAGAGGATAGACATTTCCATTTTTATGTCTATTTATAAGCTCACCTTTCCAAAAACCTATTGTTTTAATTTGCTTCCAAATATTACGAAAGACTTTTTTATTCAAAATATCTGATGAAAAAACTTTTGAATTTTTATATGCAACTTCATCAAAAGAATATCCTGTAATTTCTTCACATGCTTTGTTTACTTCTATAATTCTATTTTTTTCATCAACTATAACAATACCTTCATTTGTATTATTAAGAATAGAAGTATAAAGACCTTTGTTATAAGAATCCGATACAGTTTTTAGCAAAATAAAAATCTCCAAATATTAAATAAGTGAATTATAACAAAGATACCACTATTTATTACTAAGTTCCTATTAAATATCTAATATTCGAAGAAAGTATATTTATTTATTTTTTATCTATTCTTTTAAACATATAAGAGATAACTAATGCAATAACAATTACAATACCAATACCTACATATTTAAAATCATCAGCAACACTTAAAATATACTCACCTGCTGTGTAGGAACCATATCCAACTACAATTGCCCAAGTAATAGTTGCAAATACATTAAAAATAGTAAATTTAATTGATGAGTATTTTGTTAATCCCATTGCAAGAGGAATTAAAGTTTTTATACCATAAACATATTTTTGAATAAAAACAACTAAAGAACCATATTTTCTCATCATTACATGAGCTAAGGCAATTTTTCGTCCATAGTTTTTCATCATATCTTTTGCATATGATTTATTTTTTCTAGCTAGAAAGAATAAAAACTGATCTCCTAAGAAGTTCGAAGTAGCTGCTACTGCAATTGAAATGTATATATTTAAGTCTCCAGCAAAAGATAAAACTCCTGCAACAATTAAACCAACAAATCCTCCACCAAAAGAGTATGCGAAAAGGGCTATATATCCCCAGTCTTTTATCAATTCTTCCATTAGTTAGAAGCCTTAAACTCAAAAAATTCTAATGCTTCAATTACATCCTCATCATCTAATTCAATTAAACCTTCTTTAATGTTTTCTTTAGTTTTTTCAATTATAAACTCTTTAACTTGTTCTCTTGTTTCTTCGATATTATCAACTAATGCAAATCCATTAAATTGTATTTCATTATCATAGCAAAGAAGAGTACCTTTACAGTTTTCTTCAATAAAATCACTAATTGCTCTATAATTTATTTCTAAGGCACTTGCTTGCCAACCGTAATCTTCTAAAATAGAATCTTCAAAAATCTCAACTCCATCACTTTGATGATCAAAATAAAGCATATTTTGTGCATTCATTCCAATAATTTTTTGCCAATTAATTACAGGTTTAATTTTACATATTGTCCCTGAAATAACTGGTTTATATTTCGCAAAAATTTCTTTTGAGATTGCTTTAATATCATTATTATTTTCTTTTTTTTCATAATTTTCATCTATAAAAATAATTGCTTTATTTTTAGGAATTTCCTCATTTATGTATTTAATACCATCTATATCTATAATAATTTTATTTTTTCCATTTTTTAATTCCAATAGTGGTATTATATCAATATTAAGCTCTATATCTTTTATATTTATTTTTCTCATTTTATTTAGTCCTGAATATAAGTTTCAGCGATTTTATCAAAAATAGTATTAAATAAGAAATTTTACTACACTTTTTTGAACAAATACACAAATTTGCTAAAAAATAATCTTTGTTTTACAATTTCTAAAGTTTAAGAATATATAATCTTAATATTCAAACTATCTTTACAAAGGTTTTATATTGTCATTACAAAATTACATAAATAAATTTTTCAACAAGAATAATATGAAAACACTTTTTTTAATTGATATATTAAATATGAAAGATATAAATGCCATTTATAGTTTTGAAAATGGTGATTTAGTAATTAATCAATTAAAAAAGCTACTTGAAACTCAAATAATTGCACTTATTAGAAAAAAGATAAACAAAAAAATACTTGTAGAATTAACAAATACTCATGCAGATGTCTTTCAATTACTAATATATGATGATTTTAAAATAGATGAAATTCTTGAAATTAAAAATTTAATCTTTGAACATGTAATTAATCATCCATTTAAATTACATAATTATAAAACTTCAATAAATATTGATATAACAATGGGATGTGCTAAAAGTGATGACCACTTAATCTTAGTTTATGCAGAAAAAGCTCTACATAAAGCAAAAGTAAATTTTATTCATTATATGTATTATGATGCATATCTTTATAAAAATGAATCAATAAGTGAAGATTTACTAGATATGTTAAATTATAATATTGAAAATACTCTAGTGGAACCTTATTTTCAAGCAATAAGAGATAATAAAACTGATACAGTTGTTAAATATGAAGCACTTATGCGATTATATGATAGAGAAGGGAATATATTATTACCTAATATATTTATTCATAAATCAAAAAAATGTCGTTTATATACAAAACTAATGGAACTTTTAATAGATAAGATAGTTGCATATATAAATCAGTATAAACTTCATATTAGTATAAACCTTGACTATACTGATATTTTAAATCCTAATATTAAAAGATCTATAGTATCAAAAATTAGAAAAAATAATATAGGTCCATACTTAACAATCGAAATTTTAGAAAGTGAGAAAATTGCTAACTATAATATCGTAAATGATTTTATTAGTGAAGTAAAAAAGTATAATGTAAAAATAGCAATTGATGACTTTGGAACTGGTTTTTCAAATTATGAATACATACTAAATTTGAATGTAGACTATATAAAAATTGATGGTTCTTTAATCAAAAAGATTGATGAAGAAATTTATTTAAATTTAATTAAAAGTATTGTTCAATTTTGTAAGCAACAAGGAATTCTAATAGTTGCAGAATTTGTTAGTGATTTAAAAATACTAAGATACGTTAAGGCTATTGGTATTGATTACTCACAAGGATATTATATTAGTAAGCCATTAAAAATTGAAGATATTGTGGGAGAGAAGAAGTGAAAAAGCAACTTAAAAAAATTACAGATATAACAATAAATGAGCTTTTAAATAAAGATGTAATTATGCCATCTATTTATTTTGAAAAATTTAATAAAAATGCAAGAACTGTAAATATAAATTTAGAAGATACTTCATTTGTAAAAGAATTAAATAATATATTAATTGAAGACTTTAATTCAATTGAAAAATATATGAATGAAATTGAAAAAAATGCTTCACTTATAAGAAATGCAGTAAAAGATACACAAAATGCCTTGTTAAATAAAGATATTGATACTTTGACAGATATTTATTCTCAAATGACAAAACTAGAAAAAGAAGTAACACTTTTAAATCGTCAATTATTTGTAGATGATTTAACATCAAGTAATAATAGAAAATGGATATATAATAAGTTCTTAAATAAAAAAGCTGAGTTTAAAAAAAGTGGAGTATGTGTACTAATAGATATATCTGATTTTGATTATATCAATAATGAATACGGAACTTTACTTGCAAATAATTTAATTATATTCATCAATAATTTCTTAAAAGAAAGTTTAAAAGATGAAAACTTTGATTTTAAAATTGCAAGATTTTTTGATAGTCAATTTCTTATTTTTATTGAAGATAAAAAAGAGAAAGAAGTATCTAATTTAATTTTTAATATCAAACAATTGTTAATAAATACTACATTAAAAAGTAAAGCTGGTTTAGTTTTAAGAGCTGATTATAAATATTCAATTAGTAAATATAAAGAAAATGAAGATTCAAAAAAAATATTTGAACAATTGTTTTATCAAATAAAAGAAGAATAAAACAATTTTACTTTTTCTTGAGCTTCATCTAAAGAAATAGGCGAAAACCTTACTTTTTGTAAAGGTTTACATTGAGATAATTTAAAACAGTCAATATTTAAAACTGAAGCAATCTTAGGATAACCTCCAATAGTTTGTCTATCTTTTAATAAAATAATAGGCTTCCCATCTTTTGGTATTTGAATTGCACCAAAAGATATGCCTTCTGAAATAATTCCTTCAATATCACAAGCTATTTTTTCTCCATGCAGTTTACACCCCATTCTGTTAAACTCATTTGTAATAGTATATGTATTTGAAAAAAACTTATCAATTTCTTCTTGTTTAAAAAAATCTTTTTGATAAGATAAAACTACTCGTAAGTTTAGTACTTCTTCATAACTTGGGATATACTCTTTTTTTAATCTTTTATTAAAAAAACTATTAGAACTTTTAAACTCTAAAATATCACCTTTTTTAAGTTTATCACCATTTAAACCACCTAGTTTTTCTTTTAATGTAGTGGAATTACTTCCAAACTCTTTTTTAATATTAAAGCCTTTAAAAACGGCCAAATAAACCCTTGAACCGCTTAATATCTTTCCAATTTTCATAATATCACCAGCTTTAATATTATATGTTTGCCAAGTATCTAAAGATATATCATTTATAAAAAACTCACACTTTGCACCTGTTATTGCTATTTTAGTATCTTTACTTGCTTTAAATATAATATTTGAAAAAGCTATTTCAATAATATTACTTTGAAGTTCATTGCCTAATAAACTATTTGCTATATTGTATGCATATTCATCCATAACACCTGAACTTGTAACACCAATTGAAGAGTAAGAAAAGCGTCCCTTATCTTGAATTAAAGCTAGAATAGGTGAATTAATTACTTCTAAACTCATAGAATACCACCTTGCTTTAAAAATTCTTCTTTTGTAATTGGATTAAATCTAACTCTATTTCCACCACTTAAAGGTGATAAAGTATCAAGACTTTTATCAAACAATTCCATTGCAGTTTTTCCTATAATATTCCAACCTCCAGCAGAATCTTGAGGATAAATAGCTGTTTGTGTATCTGCAAGAGCTAACGAGCCCTTTGGTACTTTCTTTCTTGGACTTGAAAGTCTTGGCATTGCAATTTTTTTATCAACATTTCCTAAGTATGCAAAACCTGGTAAAAAACCTATGGCATAAACATCATAGATTTTACTTGAGTGAAGAGAGATAATCTCTTCAATACTTAAAGATGTTTTCTTTGAAATATCTTCTAAATCAAAGCCTACTTCAACTCCATAATAAACATCAATACTTACAATTTTTTCATCATCTTGTCTTAAACTATTGAAAGTAATTGATCTTTCAATCTTCTGTTTTAAACTTACAAAATCATAAGTAAAAATATCATAAGTAATAAAAATTGAATTATAAGAAGGAATAATTTCAATCAAAGATTCATCTTTTAAAGCCATAATACTTTTATATGCTTTTTTAACTTTTAAAGATATTTCTTGACTTATCTCTCTACCAAAATATATAATAATTGAATCTACAGAAGCTACTTTAAAATCCATAATTTATAAAGCTTTTCTTAATAACTTAATAAAATCTAAAGCATTTTCACTATCACTGTGAACACAAATAGTATTTACTTCAATAAAAAGTTTTTCTTTATTTATTGTTTTAAGATAACCTTTTTCTTTTAGTGTCACAATTCTCTGCGCCACTTCAAGTTCATCTGTAATAACAGCATCTGGCTGTGCTCGTGATACTAAAGTTCCATTGTCATTATAATTTCTATCTGCAAAGACTTCAAAGATTAAGTTTATTCCATAAAGTGATGCAGTATGTTTATTTGCTTCATTTAAAGGTGTTGATAAAACCATAAGTTTTATATTTTTATCAAAAGAAGAAATTGCATTTAAAACTGCTTTAAAAATATTTTCATCTTTCATCATATCATTGTATAATGCACCATGTGGTTTTACATAAGAAATAGAAGTACCATGAGATTTACTAAAAGCACTTAATGCTCCTAGTTGATATAAAACTATAGATTTAATTTCTTCAAGAGAACAAACCATAGAACGCCTACCAAAGCCTACTAAATCTTGATAAGAAGGGTGTGCACCTATTGTGACATTGTGCTCTTTTGCAAGAGCAACAGACCTATTCATAGTTATAGCATCACTAGCATGATATCCACAAGCTAAATTTGCCATATCAATAAAGGGCATTATTTCTTTATCTAAGCCCATTTTCCAAATACCAAAACTTTCACCCATGTCACAGTTTAATTTAATGTTCATCTCGTTACCTTGCATAAAATATACCTTTATTTTACCATATATTATTTAGATTATAAAATAATTACTTAATCATCTGATTAGGTAAATAAAATACAATTTCGGGAAAAATTGTAATTAAAGCAACTGTAATTACCATCATAATAAAAAATGGTAATGTTGCTTTTAAAATTGTTTCAATTTTTTCATCACTAATACTTTGTATTACAAATAATGAGAATCCAACTGGTGGAGTAATTTGTGCCATCTCAACCATAAATACTAGGAATACACCAAACCATAATGGATCAAACCCAGCTAGTACAACTATTGGTAATACAATTGGTAAAGTCATTACAACAATTGAAATTGCTTCAAGAATCATTCCTAAAATAATATACATAATACCAATTAATAAAATTAACATTAATGGAGATAATCCAAGTCCCGTAATATATTCACTCATAGCTCTTGCAATTCCTAAGAATCCAATAACTTGTGATAAGAAAACAGCACCAGCAATTATAAATCCAATCATTACAGATGTTTTAACTGTATTTAAAATAGCATTTTGAATTACTTCTAAATCAATAGCCTTAAAATAAAATGCTAAAAGTAATGAACCTAAAACACCTAAAGCCGCTGCTTCTGTTGGAGTTGCAAAACCTCCATAAATTGAACCAAGTACAAGTGTAATAAGAGTAAAAATTGGAGCTAAATCTTTTAGTGATTCTAATTTATCAGCCCATGTAAAAGTCTCTTCAATATCTGGTAATACAGATGGATCAACTTTTGCTTTATACATAATATAAAATGAGTATAAAGAAGCCATTAAAAGCCCAGGTAAAATACCTGCTACAAAAAGTTTACCAATTGAAACATCAGACATTACACCGTAAATAATCATAATTAATGATGGTGGAATTAAAAATCCTAAAGTCCCAGAACCAGCTAATGAACCCATTGCTAATTCTTTTGAATAACCTCTTTTTTTAAGCTCATCTAATGTAATTTTTCCAACAGTTGCAGTTGTAGCAGCACTTGAACCTGAAACTGCTGCAAATAATGAACAAGCAGCTACATTTACATGAAGAAGTCCTCCTGGTATATGCGCAAGCCATGGTTTTAAACCATTTAACAACTTAGTTGAAATAGATGATTTATATAAAATCTCACCCATTAAAATAAACATAGGCAAAGCAGCTAGTGACCATGAATTCATCGCATCATATAAAGAACCTGCTAATAAATCTCCAATTTTGTCATATACTGAAAGAACTGGTGGTAAATTATGATCAAATAGAAGCATTCCAATAATACCTGTTAAAATTAATGAAACCCCAATCCATAAAGAAGAAAGAAGAAACACAAACATTATTGCTATTAAAATCATTGATAAAATTAGTGGATCAGCTATCATTTGAGAATCCTTTGAAAATAAATGCAACTACAACTAACATAAAAATTGTTATACCTATTGGCATTGCAAGTTGTGTTAAATATAGAGGTGTTTCTGAAACATTTTCTGATAACATCTCTAATTCATATGAATCATATGTAAATAAAATTGTTCTATATAATGCAAAAGACAATACACCTAGTGTAATAATTGCTGCAAGAATATCAATTTTTTTATTTGCTTTCTTTGATAACCTTGAAGTAACTATGTTAATTCTGATGTGGGCATCTTGAGAGAATGCATAACCTAATGCTAAAAAGATAGAAGCTAGATATAAATATCCACTATACTCATCAGCAATCATTGTAGAAATATCAAAAAACGATCTTAAAAAGATTTCCGTTAATATTAATAAAACTAGCCCAACTAGCGTAAATCCCGCTAGGTAAGCTGAGCTTTTGCTCAACTTATCTATTAAATTTAAGAAATTCATCTTAATTACTTTCTATACTCTTTGAAAATCCCTTGGATTTGTGAGTTAGCACCATCTAAATATTCAGTTAATAATTCTAATGCAATACCATCTAACTCTTTTTTAAGCTCTGGACTTGCTTCATTAATTTTAATTCCATTTTTAGCTAATGTTTCTAATGCAGTTTTTTCTTCTACTTTTACAGCTTCCCATTGTTTTTTCTCAATTAAAGCTGCTGCTCTTGTAAGTGCATCTTTTTGATCTTTATTTAAAGCGTTCCAGTAATCTAAGTTAATAGTAACAGCTTGTAATGGATATGCGTAATTGATTTTTGTATAGTTATCTAATACTTCCCAGAACTTACCATCTTTTCCAGATGATGAAGAAGTTACAACAGAATCAACCATTCCAGTTCTTAAAGAAGAGTAAACCTCACCCCATGGTAACGCAACAGCTGAACCACCTGCCATATTTACAAATGCAGCTGAGTTTTTATCATAAGTTCTAGTTTTAACACCTTTGAAATCAGAAATTGAAGTTAATTCTTTTTTAGAGTAAAAACCAGATGCTGGCCATGTTACAGAATAAAGGAATTTTTGATTCCATTTTTTAGCAGTTTTTTCATAAGCTGGTTTAGATAATTGGTATAGTTTGAAAGCGTCATCGTAAGAGCTTGCAATAAATGGTAATGCAGAAACACCAAATACTTTACCGCCACCTGATGTAAATGGAATAAACATATCAGTCATGGCAACGGTTCCATCTTTCACAGCTTTTAAAGGATTACCTTTAATAAGTGCAGATCCTGGATGAACTGTAATATTTACTGTTCCTTTTGAATAGTCTTTAACTAAAGAAGAAAATTCAACTGCACCTTTTGTATGAAAATTGTTAGCACCATATTTTGCATTTAAATCCATCTTTACATTTCCTGCAAATAATGTACCTGCTATTGCTGTAAGTAATAAACCTTTTCTTAACATATATAACTCCTTAATTTTGATAAAGGAGTATAAATGTTTTAAGTGAGTTAAAAGTGAGTTTTAGAAGATAAATGGTCTAAGATTTTATTTTATATCCAATTTGAGGGACATTTACTATAATATTTGAAGGTAGTCTTTGTCTTAACTCTTTAATAAAAGTTTTTAATGCACTCATACTCATAGATTTATCTCTCCATAAATACTCTTCAATTTGCTCATAAGTTAAGATAGAATTTTTATTCTTACATAATAAAAGCAAAAACTCTTTTTCCCTTTTCCTTAAATGTATAATTTCACTCCTATAGTATAATTCATACTCTTGTATATTAAAGTAAAACTCATTATCAATTTCTATTTTTTTATCAATTTTTTTGCCAAAAGATTGAATAATTCCACCTAATAAACTTTCAGAAGTAATAGGTTTTAAGATATAATGATTTATATTTAAATTTATTAACTGTAATAAATACTCTTCACTTGAGTATGCTGTAAGCATTATTATAATTGTAGATAGATCTTCTTTTCGAATACTTTGAACCATTTCAATACCATTTTGTTTTGGCATTTGAATATCAGATATAATAATATCAGGCTTATACTCTAAATATAAATCATAACCATCTTCTCCGTTTGAAGCCTCTAATACATCATCAAAATAATACTTTAATGTACTTACTAATCTTTTTCTTATACCATCTTCATCTTCGACGCAAAGTATTCTATAATTTCTAAATTGTTCTAATATTTTTTCATCCATAAATTACCCTTCCAATACAATTGTAAACAAAGCCCCTTCCTTTGTATTCTCAAAGAAAAGTTCTCCATTCATATTTTTTTCAATAATCATTTTAGACATATATAAACCTAAGCCTGTGCCATTCAATCCAGCTTTTGTTGTAAAATATGGATCAAAAATACTGCTTATATATGCTTCTTTTATTCCCCCTGCATTATCTTCAACTGTAATCATTACTTTTTTATCTTTTGAGTCTAATGTAATTTTAATTAGAGGATTTTTTATATCTCTTTGCTTTAAAGCGTCTTTTGAATTAGAAATAAGATTTAACATAACTTGAGCGAATTCTCTTTTATATCCCTTTATCAGACTATTATTTTTTACATCTTTTATAAGTTTTATATTAAAATTTTTAATTGAAGCATCAACTAAAGTAATTGCTTCAGTACAAGCATCATCTACATAAAATTCAACTTTCTCTTTATCTGGCTTAAAAAAATTTCTAAAATCATCAATAGTATTCGACATAAAGGAAATTAATTTATTTGAATCATTAATTGAATGTTTTATCATTTTTGAATCAACTTTATTAAATTTATTTGCTGTTTCTAATTCCATTAAAATACCAGAAACTTCACTTAGAGGTTGTCTCCATTGATGTGCAATCATTGAAAGCATTGTTCCCATTCTAGCTAATCGGGATTGATGAAACATTGCTCTATCTTTTTTCTTAACTTCTCTTATTGCATTTTTTACTTTTAATTCTAAGTTTTTATTTAAATCTTCTAGTAAAACTTCTTTTTTTTGTACACTTATTTGATATTTTTTAAAAGCATGTGTAATTTCTCTTGAAATTAAAAAAGAGACTACACCTATAATTAGAATTATAAAAAATGAAAACACTAAAACTAATCGAATATATTTATTAATTCTATCTTCTAAAAGCTTTTTATTTTCAAAAATAGTTTTTTGTATATCATCAATATAAAGTCCCGTACCAATTACCCAATTATATTTTTCATACAATCTGAAAAATCCTAATTTTTTTGAAGCATGTAATTCTTTTGGCTTTTGCCAATAATATTCAATAAACTTTCCTTCTGGATTTTTTACTGATTCATCAATAAACTTTTTGGTAATAAGAGTTCCCATCGCATCTTTTAATGTAATATCTAAAGTACCTATTCTATCTTCTCTAAAAGGATGAGCTTTTAGATAATAATTTGTGTCATGGACCCAAATATAGCCATGTTTACCATATCTTATTGTTTCAATATATTTTAGGATTTCATTTTTTATTTCACTTTCTCGAAGTATTTTATTTCTAGAAACATGATGCTCAATATAATTGATTATATAATTAATTTCTTTCTTTAAAATATTTTTCTGTTTATTAATATAATCAGTTTCAACTCTAATACTTTCTTCTTCAAAATAATCATTTTGATTTTTAACAAAAAAGTATAATGTAAAAAAAGCAATCAAAATAACTGTAATTATTGGTGTTAAAATTATAAGTTTTGGTAAATTCTTTTCACTAAACAAATTTATTCTCCTACTATTTTATTTTACTAAATTATAGTGAGATAAAAGTGAGTTTTATCTTTTAATACAATTAAGTCTATAATACGCCAAAGGAATATGAATGGATAAAAATGAAATAATTTATGATAAAAAAATGATAAAAGATTTTAAAGATAGTAAAAAAATATTAAAAAATTTAGAAAAAAATGTAACAATATTTGGAAGTGCACGAGTACAAGAAAATGACAAATACGCCTTACTTGCTAAAAAATTGGCTAATAAACTGGCTAAAAAAGAAATAAATATTATTACAGGTGGAGGTGGTGGAATTATGAGTGCTGCTAATAAAGGTGCTTATGAAGCTAATAAAGCTGAATCAATTGGATTAAATATTCTTCTTCCAAAAGAACAACATCCAAACCCATACACAACAAAAAGCTTAACTCTAAATTACTTTTTTTCAAGAAAATATATGCTTGTGAAGTATTCAAAAGCAATTGTAGTTTTTCCTGGTGGTTTTGGGACATTAGATGAATTATTTGAAGTAATAACTTTAATACAAACAAAAAAGTTAAACGATATAAAATTATTTCTAATAGGAACTGAATATTGGAAACATTTAGTAAGTTTTTTAAAAAAATCACTATATAAAAATAATATGATCGAGAAAAAAGATTTAGATATTTTAACACTAACAGATCATATAAAAGTAGTAGAAAAGAAGATAACTAAACTATTTAAATAGTTTAGTATCTTTTATTTCTAGTTTTGATACATATGGTATTTTTGGTTCTCTTTTGCTTGTCTTTGCTGAACTACGTTATAAGTATTTAGTGCTTTAGTTTTTTCAACTTCATTAATCACAGATGATTTATACTCTTTAATTATTGAATCAAGGACTAATATATAAACTATAGTATTTAATTTTAAAGAGTCTTCATTTTTCATCAATTTATCTAAATCAATTGCATAAATAGCTTCTTGAAAAGTATAAAACAATCTTTGTTTATTATTATCTAATCTATATGTATAACCTAAAATAGTAAAGAAGTTTTCTTCATAATCTTTTTTAAAACCTTCTTTTTCCAAATAAAGAGCATAATTTAATATTTTGTCTTCACAAGTTTCAACTATATTTTCAGCTTCCATTACTTTGTTCTTAAAATTATATAAATAGTCAGAAATTTCATTAATCATTTTTATTATTATCCTTTTCACAATTGTTTCATTATATAATGTTAAAATAAAACAAAAATATAAATAGGAATAATTATGAAAAAAAGTACAATAGTTGCATCATTAATATTAACGTCAAGTTTAACATACGCATTTGATATAGGAAGTATTGCAAAAGGTGTTATGGATAATGTTGTAAAGACAGATTCTACAAATAAAACAAACACAAATACAAATACAAGTCTTACTGATTCAACAGTAACAAGTGGTTTAAAAGAAGCTTTAAAAGTTGGTGTTAATTATGCTGTGAAAGAATTAGGAACGAGCAATGGGTACTTAAATAACTCATTAGTAAAAATTCCTTTACCAGATAATCTAGCAAAAGTTGAAACACTTTTAAGAAATGCTGGTGGTGATAAAATAGCAGATGATTTAATAAATTCTATGAATAAAGCAGCAACAACAGCAGCACCTAAAACAGCAGAGATTTTTGTAGATGCTATTGACAAAATGTCATTACAAGATGCTCAAAATATTTTAGCTGGGGATAAGAATGCAGCAACAAATTACTTCAAATTAAATACAACAGACTCTTTGAAGAAAATGATTACACCAATTATTCAAGATACTATGAAAGAAAATCAAGTAGCATCTTATTATGATATGGCAAATAACTTTTATAAATCAAATGCAAAAGGTTTAGTAGAAAGTAGTGAAGTTATGGGATTAGCAAAGAGTTTTGGAGTTGATTCATACCTACCGGGTAGCTCTGATCAATCTTTAGATGATTATGTAACTGAAAAAGCAATAGGTGGATTATTTACTATGATTGCTCAAAAAGAAGCAGAAATTAGGACAAATCCAGTAGCTCAAACTACATCACTTTTAAAACAAGTGTTTGGAAACTAAAAAGGTTTATCCTTTTTAGTTTGACATATCTTCATGTCCAAAATAGTTAAAGAAATTGTTTTCATTTACTATACTAATATCTATATCTAAAATATTTTCTTTATTCTTCTCAAAATTATATACATATTCTTTATCAAAGTTTTTAAGTAAGTTTTCATAGAGTTCAGACTTAACATCTAAAATAAATATATCTTTATTTAATTCATAAATATAAATAAAATTTAATATAAAATGCTCATCGATTTTAAATGTATAAAAATCAAAGTTTTTATACTCTTTTTTCTCTAAAATCTCCACACTTTTAAAACCTAATCTGTCTTTTAAAAACTCACGATATAAAGAACTAGGTAAGCCTCTCCATTGAACATCATTATGAGTGTGAATATATTCAATAAATATACTATCTGATTCTATAGTATAAGCTTCAACTGTATATGAATCATGTTTAGTTTTAGTTTCATAATTATCAAGTTCATACACATAAAAATTGTCTGAACTAATTTTAAAACTCAACTTATTATCTTCAAAGCTAAATACAGGTCTAGAAAGTTTTAAAATACTTTTTACAATACTTTTTAAAGTTCTTGTTATAAAACCCATATATATCCTTTTATTTAATATTAAGAAATGTATCTTATCATCTTTATACGAATTAAACAAGAGTTATTTGGTATAATTTTTAAAAAATAATGGAATATACATGAATATAAATAAATACTTCACAAAAGAACAAATTATAAATAACCTAGCCAATTATGAAATATATTATCAAGTAGCAATTGGAATATTAGTTAGTTCAACACAATCAAAAGAAATAAACTCAGATATTAAACTAGAGTATGCACTAGGTTCTATTTATGAGTTAATAAAAGATTTAGAAAATGAAAATAATTTTCATTCAATCTTTGATACAGAACTTCAAAAACAAAGTGCTATGGATGCAGTACAATATTTTGCAAATGAAAATATCAAAGCAGTAAAAGAAAAAGAGATAGATATTGAGAATACAGTTAATTTAATAAATGATAATCTATTTTTTAATGAAGTATTACTTAAAATTTGTAAAGACAATGAAAAAGAACAAATTATAAAATGGAAAAAAATAATTACAGATGAAATATCATCTGCGATTATAAGTTCACTATTAGATTTAGAAAAAAACTAGATTATTCTTTCCAAAAAGAAATACAGTCTTTAGGAGTTACTTCAAATCTAAAAAGTTCATCTTGAGTGTTTTTACTAGTATATACATAGGTAATATTTATATCACTTTGTAAAAACCTTTTTGAACTATTACAAATACCTTCAACAATAAAACTACCCATTCTTTGCTTATCATCTCGTCTTATAGCTTCATCACTTTTAGCACCTGTATTAATTTCATAAGTTGAGACAAGTGTTAAATCTTGTGCCTTAATTGAAATAAAAGTAGTATAGTTATCAATAGTTTGAGGAAGCTTTTTGCTAACTTCTTGAACAACTAATTTAATGATCTCTTTGTTTTGAATTTTTAACTGAGCATCTGCATTTTTTACTGCACTTGGATCTTCTGTTCTTGGTAATATATTTTTAATAGGAGTTGTTGTACTTGCATTTAACATCAATGCTGCTAATGCTGACAATAAAATCATTTTCATATTAATCTTTCATCTTAAAATTTATATTGTGATTTTAACAAAAAAGATTACAAGAAAGGATGATATAAATCAATGGTTTATTTATTATTTATTAAAAGATTAAAAATAAGGTTTTTTATTTTAATTTTGTCTTTTTCAAGTATTATAAAGTGTGCATTCATTGAAAGTTCAGACATATCACCTGCAAGTATTTTATCATCAGAATTTATAAAAGTATTAATCCCCACACCTGATATTCCTCCTATAGATATTCTAAGCATATTTTTATCAAGCTTTTTTAGATATCTTGATCCACGCGAAAATCCAATATAAACTTTTGCTCTTGGCATTTTAAAATCTTTATTACTTATATTTGAATCAACAGTTTTAAAAGTATGTAAACCAAATAAATCAGTGATTGACTTATTTATTTTTTCATGCTGTATTAATAATCCAGAAGAAGGATTTCCTTTTATATAAACAATATCGCAATCATACATTTATTTTCCTCTTATAATATTAATCATTATAGCTAAGTAGAATAAATATTAAAAGGTAATTTAGATAATATAGTTTTAATTCCTTCATGGAGTAACTATATTTTAAGGAAATAATATGCAAAAAGTTTTAATTTCTTTTATCATAATGAGTAGTTTTTTATTTGCAGACACACCTAATGAATGTAAAGAAACAAAATTAACAGAAACAACAAGTATTTTAGCTTGTCCTAGTGGTGATTATGAAGCAACATTTGAATTAAGAAATAAAAAAAGAGATATAACAGAAGCACCTAAGCTAAGATTGCTTGGAAAAAGAGAACCTGATATTATAAATAATTATAATCAAAAGTAAGTCCTAATTCTAGAGCTTACTTTACTCATCTATTATCAACTTTTTGTTTCTAAAGATATAATAATATTTGGTAAAGTAATAAGTTTACCTAGTCTATTAAATAATAAAGAATGATTATTTATATCATTAATCTCTAATAGTTTATTCCAAGTAGCTAAACAAGCTTCATTTCTATTTAAAGAAAAACTATTTGCAACACCGAAAATGCGTGCAAATAGTTAGTTAATTTTTATAAAGCTTTTGCAGTAATTCTATTTAATCTTTGTGCAAATGCAACTGCATCAGTAATTTCCATACCTTCAGATAGTTTTGCTTGGTCTAATAATACCCATGAAACATCAGAAACTAATGAATCATCAGCTAAACCGTTTAATTTTGTAACGATTTCATGCTCAGGGTTTATTTCTAGAATTGGAGCAGTTTCAGGCATTGCTTGTCCCATTGCTTTCATCATTTGTGCCATTTGAGCCATTTGTGCATCACCTGCGTCTTTTACTACACAAGATGGAGATTCACTTAATCTATTTGTAACTCTAACATCTGAAACTGATTCACCTAAAATTTCTTTAATTTTTTTAGTGATATCTTCAAATTTAGCTTCTACTTCTTTTTTATCTTCTTCACTTTGCTCTACTTTTGGAGCTTCACAAGAAGTAATATCTTTAAATTCCCATTCTTGGTAAGCACCATACATAGGAGTAATAATTTCATCAATTTCTTTATCGTCTAAGATAAGAACTTCGATATCATTTTTCTTATATGCTTCTAATAATGGAGAGTTTTTAAGAACATTTTCATTTTCACCAACGATGTAGTAAATAGCT
>NYWO01000022.1 GCA_002685075.1 Arcobacter sp. | reverse complement strand
AGCAGTTGAAGTTTTACCACTTCCTCTTAATCCACTAAAAAGGTAAGCATGAGATAATCTATTTGAATCTAATGCTAATGATAAAGTTTGAGATACAGTACTTTGACCTACTAAATCTTCAAATCTATGAGGTCTATATTTTAAAGCTAATACTTTTCTTTCTTGTCCTAATTCACTCATATATCACATTTCCTAATTATAATTTTTTTATTATCTAAAATTCTTTCTATCATATTTTTGTTAATTTCACCAGTATGACAAATAGAAATACTTAAATCACCTTTATTTTTATGCTCTATTTCTAAACTCAAGGATATAAGTCTATTTGCTATTGCATCGCCTGTTTGTATTAAGTTTGTATTTTCGCCCATGATCTTTTTTATCACATTATGAACTAAAGGATAATGAGTACATCCTAAAACAATAGTATCTACACTATTCATTTTCATAGGAGTTAACCATTTTTCTAGCATTTTAAAGGTTTTTTCTGAATCAATTTCACCTTTTTCAATTTGTTCAACCAATCCAATACAAGCTTGTTCATAAAGCTTTACTTTTTTAATACTTGATAATTCATTTACTAACTCTTGATACTTACTACCTTTTAAAGTTGAAGGTGTTGCTAAAACTCCAATTTTTGAAGTTTTAGAAATCATTAGAGCAGGTTTTATTCCAGGCTCTGTTCCTATTACTATTAAAAAAGGGAATTTTCTTCTTAAATGCTCAATTGCAGCAGAAGTTGCAGTATTACAAGCAACTACTAAAGCCTCAATATCATGCTTTTGCAATAAGTAGTTAGTAATATTATCACAACGTTCTAAAATCTGTTGGGTTGTTTTTTCTCCATAAGGAGCATATGCAGTATCAGCTATATAAAAAATATCTGCACCTTTGAAAACTTTTTGAATTGCACTAATAACAGTTAATCCACCAAGTCCAGAATCAAACACACCTACTTTCAAATAAAACCTTTAATTAAATTTATAAATTATAACTAAAAGTGCATAACTAATATGTTAAAGCTATGAATAATGTTTTGATTTAAATTTTAAGAGTTATTGCTAAAGGGGATAAGAATAAATCCCCTTTAAATTAGAAAGCTTCTACAATAGAACCTTGATATTTTTCTCTAATGAATTTTTTGATTTCGCTTGAGTTAATTACTTCATCTAAAGCTTTGATATATTCTTTATTTTCATTACCTTTTTTTACAACAACTATATTTGCATATGGAGAATCTTTTGATTCAATTACAAGTGCATCTTTTAATGGATTTAAATCTGCAGCAAGTGCATAGTTTGTATTAATAATAGCAGCATCAACTTCATCTAAAACTCTTGGTAATTGAGGAGCATCTAATTCTTCAATTTTAAGATTTTTAGGATTTTCAACAATATCAACTACAGTTTTAAAATCTACATCTTTAAATTTTAATAGACCTTCTTTAACTAAAATATCTAAAGCTCTACTTTCATTTGTTGGGTCATTTGGAACTGCAATTGTAGCACCATCTTTTAATTCACTTAAAGCTTTGATTTTATTTGAGTATAGTCCCATTGGTTCTAAATGTACATTAACTGTTTTAACTAAATTAGTATTCTTATTTTTATTAAATTCAGTTAAATATGGTAAATGTTGAAAAAAGTTAGCATCTAGTTCACCTTCATTAACTGCAATATTAGGAGTTACATAATCTGTAAATTCAACTATTTCTAAATCATAACCTTTTGCTTTTAGTAAAGGTTTAACAGCCTCTAAAATTTCAACATGAGGAACAGGTGTTGCTCCAATTTTGATTGTTGTTTGTTTAGCTTCAACTTTTTCATCTACGCTTTTTTTAGATTCTTTTGTATCTGTACAAGCAGTAATTCCAAGTGCTAATGCACCTGCTATCGTAAATTTTAAAATATTTTTTAACATTAATTTTTTCCTTTATTTTTTTGTAATTTTATATAAATAATCGCCTAAACTTTGACATATCTGTACTAAGGCGATTAAAATTAGTACAGTGTAAATCATAGTATCCGTTTGGAATCGATAGTAACCATATTTAATAGCTACATCTCCCAAACCTCCACCACCAACAGCACCAGCCATTGCTGAAAAACCGATTACCGTAATTAAAGTAAGCGTAATTGCTGAAATTATTGCAGGTAAAGCTTCAACTAACATAACTTTAAAAATAATTTGAAAGTCACTAGCTCCAAAAGATTTTGCAGCTTCAATAACGCCAATTTCTACCTCTTTTAAAGCACTTTCAATTAATCGTGCAACAAAAGGAGCAGCTCCAATTGTAAGTGGAATAATAGCAGCAGTAGTTCCTATACTTTTTCCAATTAAAAACTTTGTAACAGGAAATAACACTATCATTAATATAATAAAAGGGAAAGACCTTAAAGTATTTATTACAACATCTAATATTGAATAAACTTTTAAATTTTCTTTTAATCCACCTTTTGATGTTAATGTTAAAACAATTGCTAAAAAGAAGCCTATTATTAAAGCTAAAAAAGTAGAAACGAATGACATATAAATTGTCTCACCTAAAGCTGGAAATAAAATATCAAACATTACAATACCTCCCAGATAATTTTGTGTTCTTTTATATAATTTGTTACTTTTTCTTTATCTTTTTCTTCAATATTAATAACCATATTTCCAACAATATGAGTATTAATCTCTTCAAGTTTTCCCCATACAATATTAAAATCCATATCAAGTTCTCTTGCCATTTTTGTAATAAAAGATTGAAAAGCATTATCTTTTGGAAAATAGATTTTTATATTAACACCTTCATTAGGAACAACTTCAGTTTCACCTAAAAACTCTTTCATTTTTAAATCTGGTTTTAAAAACAACTCTTCAGTGTCATCAAAACCAATAATATTTCCATGCTCTAATAATAAAGCTTTTTGTGCAATTTGTTTTACAACTTCCATTTCATGAGTTACTAAAATAATAGTAATGTTTAATTTTTCATTTATCTCTTTTAATAAATTTAAAATAGATGTAGTTGTATTTGGATCAAGTGCAGAAGTAGCCTCATCACTTAGCAAAATATCTGGGTCTAATGTCAAAGCTCTTGCAATTGCCACACGTTGTTTTTGACCACCACTTAATTGATTTGGATATGCATCAATTTTCTTGTCTAATCCAACTAATTCTAATAAATCTTTTACTTTCTTTAAAATTACTTCTTTTTTAAATCCCCATAATTGCATTGGAAGAGCTACATTTTCAAAAACTGTTTTTCTTTGAATTAATGAAAAATGTTGGAATATCATTCCAATATTTTTTCTAAACTCTCTTAATTGATCTTTTCCTAGTGCTTTTATTTCTTTATTATTTACAATCAAAGAACCATCTGAATAATCTTCAAGACCATTTATACATCTAAGAAGTGTAGATTTTCCAGCACCACTATGTCCAACAATCGCAAAAATTTCACCTTTTTTTATATCAATAGAAATATTATTTAAAACTTTTGTATCACTATAATACTTATCTAGATTCTTTATATTTATCATAATTTTCCCTTATCAAGCTGGAATAGTATATAAAAATGTATAAAATATGAATTAAATAAGTAATTAATAAAAATATTTAGATATATTAAATAATATATCTATAAAAAAGGTGTTCTTTATGTTTCATCACTTTCACCCTTACGAACCTTTTCTTAATATAAATACAAAGAAAATCATTGTAGGAACCCTTCCACCACCTAGATTTTGTACAAAAGAATACAAAACAAATGACGTAGATTTTTGCTATGGCTCGTCAGACGGATTATTATGGAAAACCTTAGATATAATTTTTAATTTAAATTTAGAGTATAAAAATACAAAAGAAGAGATAGAAAAAAGAAAAGAGTTTTTAATCTCTCAAAAGATTGGCGTTTGTGATATTGTGAATACTTGTAAAAGAGAAAAAGTAGATGCAAGTGATTTAGGAATGAGAGATATTGAACTGCGAGATATTTTAGGGTATTTAAAAAAGTTTAAAACTATAGAAACTATTATCTTTACAGGAGGAAATTCTAAAAATGGTCCTGAGTATTTTTTAAGACAAATTCTAAAAAAAGAAAAAATAGAGTTTACCCAGGTTTCAAATGAAATTCCAAAAGTTCATTCATTCTTTTTTGATCATAGAAAAATTCAAACAATAAGTTTAACCTCACCATCAAATGCGGCAAATAGATTTATAGGATCAAACTCTCATTATAAAGAACAAAAAATGAAAAACCCAAACTATACAACCTTTGATTTTAGAGTAGAACAATATAGAAAAGTGTTTTTAGAAGAATAAGGTAGAAAGTCTTTATTCTTTATAATTAATCAGTAAACTTATCCCTTATTGCCAAAAACTTATCCACATTATCAAAAAATATTTTAATTAAATTTGGATCAAACTGTTTTCCTGATTCATCTTTTAATAACTGGAATATCTTTTCATCTTCCCAAGCTTTTTTATAACATCTATTACTTCCTAAGGCATCAAATACATCTGCAATTGCAGTTATTCTTCCATAAATATGTATGTCATTACCTTTTATTCCTCGAGGATACCCTGTACCATCCCATTTTTCATGGTGTTCATATGCTACTATTGCAGCTGTTTTAAGTAAAGGTCTATTAGAATTTTTTAATAAATTATAACCAATTTCTGAGTGTTTTTTCATTATTATCATTTCATTATCAGTTAATTTTCCATTCTTCTTTAGAATATTATCGGCAATTGCAACTTTTCCTATGTCATGCATTGGGCTTGCTTGATTTATCATTTCAGCTTCATTTTTACTCAATCCATATTTTAAAGCAAGTATTTTTGAGTATTCCGCAACCCTTTTTACGTGATTACCCGTCTCTTCAGATCTACTTTCTCCAATAGAACCCATTGTAAAAATAATCTCTTTTTGTATATCAACAATCTCTTTTGAATCA
Organism: Arcobacter sp.; assembly: GCA_002685075.1. Classification (GTDB taxonomy): domain Bacteria; phylum Campylobacterota; class Campylobacteria; order Campylobacterales; family Arcobacteraceae; genus Poseidonibacter. Next base: position 2,763 of record NYWO01000022.1, on the reverse strand, counting down.
GTTATATCTTTTCTTAAAGCACTAAAACCTATTATTTCTTTATGCTTATATATTGGTTCAATTTCTGCCTCAACCCAATAAAATGAACCATCTTTTCTTAAATTTTTAACTTCACCTTTCCAAATTTTTCCAGATTTTATAGTATCCCATATTTCTTCAAAAACTTCTTCTGGCATATCTGGATGTCTTACAATATTATGAGGTTTACCTATTAATTCATCTAATGAATAGCCTGAAATTTTACAAAAAGCACTACTTGCATGAATAATTATACCTTTTGCATCAGTTTTTGAAAAGATTACATTTTCATCATATATATTAAGTAAAGATTTTAACTTTTGTTTTTGTTTTTTTATTTCTGAAGTTTTTCTATCTACATCTTTATTTAATTGTTTTGTGTAATTTCTATTAAAAAAATAAAGAAACAAGAAAATCATTAATATCAATATAACTATAATTTTCTCAGTGTAGTCTTCTTTAAAATTATAAATTAAGGATTTATCTAAATCTTTTTCATTATAAAAAAGAATTAAAAAAGCCATATCTTGATCATGTATATCATTAATTTTATCAACAATAACTAAATAATTATCTAATAAAAATGGCTTTTTAGCATAGATAAGTTTTTTAATACCATAATTTTTAGCCTTATTCATAAATTCTTTAGATGCATTTAAGTTAGCTACATAATTATTCTCAATAAATAGACCTGTAAAAGGCTTAATAAATCGTTTAGTATAATCTTCGTGTAAAACTACTAATGGCTCAAGTTTATATTCTTTTAAAAGTTTAGTTATAGAATTAAGCTTAGTAATCATTTCAATGATTCCTATAAATTCCCCTTTATGAAATAATGGAATCATTGTCTTAAAAGTTGTATCAAATCTTCCAGTACTAATTCCTGACATAGCTTTAGGGTTTTTAATCATATCAGCAATATCAATTCTAGCACTTGCAGCATGATCTCCTACATTTTTAGTCCAGCTTCTATAAAAACTATACCCATTTTTATCTATTATTTGAATCCAAAGATTTTTATTTTCTCCAAATTCTTCTATTTCATTTATAATCTCTTTATAATTTAGAGCACTATTATCTTTTGATAACAAAGCATTAATTAAAACTTCTTCTTTACTAAGTAAATATATTAAACCGAAATTTCTTCCAAATTTTCTATTTACTTCATCTTTGAATACTTGTTTTACTTCTTTACTTTTTTGTTGATAAATTTCATTTGTTAGTTGGGTTATCTTTTTTTTATAGTAGAATTTATGTAGTAGTAAAAATATTATTGAGATTGAAAGTATTGCTAATAAAACATTACGCATTTAAAAACCTTTTAAGTCCAATCTCAAAATTATTTACTTATTTATTCATTCATTCCTGCAAAAAACTCTGCATTATTCTTAGTTTTTTGCATTTTTGAATATAAGAATTTTAAGGCTTCAACTTCATCCATAGATGCAATTGCATTTCTTAAAATCCATGTTTTTTGTAAGATTTCAGGAGTTAGAAGTAATTCTTCTTTTCTAGTTCCAGATTTAATAATATCAAGAGCAGGATAAACCCTTTTATTAGCTGCATTCCTTGATAATACAACTTCAGAGTTTCCAGTTCCTTTGAACTCTTCAAAAATAACTTCATCCATTTTTGAACCAGTTTCAATTAAAGCAGTTGAAATAATAGTCAAACTTCCACCCTCTTCGATATTTCTAGCAGCTCCAAAAAATCTTTTTGGTTTGTGTAAAGCATTAGCATCAACCCCACCTGAAAGTACTTTTCCAGAAGAAGGAGTAACAGTATTATAAGCTCTTGCTAATCTTGTAATAGAGTCTAATAAAATAACTACATCTTTTTTCATCTCTACAAGTCTTTTTGCTTTTTCAATAACAATCTCAGCAACTCTTACATGGTTTTGAGCAGGTAAATCAAAAGTAGAAGAATAAACTTCACCTTTTACACTTCTTTGCATATCTGTAACTTCTTCTGGTCTTTCATCAATTAGTAAAACCATTAAAGTAACTTCAGGATGATTTTTAGAAATACCATGAGCTAAATCTTTTAAAAGCTCAGTCTTACCAGTTTTTGGAGGTGCAACTATTAAACCTCTTTGACCTTTACCCATAGGTGCAAATAAATCTAACATTCTCCCTGTCATTTTTTTTGCATCATATTCAAATTTAAATTTTTCTGTTGAGTATAGAGGAGTTAAATTATCAAATAGTGGTCTGTTTTTTGATTCTTTAATAGGTAGATAGTTAATAGCTTCGATTTTTAATAGTGCGTTATACTTCTCACTGTCTTTATTAGGCGGCCTTACTTGTCCTGAGACAATATCACCAGTTCTAAGTGCAAATTTTCTAATTTGTGTAGCACTTACATAAGAATCATTAGAAGTATCAGAGAAGTTACCATCAATTGCTCTTAAAAACCCAAATCCACCATCTTTAATCTCTAAAATTCCTGTAAATAAAATAAATCCACCAGCATCAATTTGAGATTTTAAAATGTTAAACATTAAATCTTGTCTTTTTAATTCTTGTGGGTTTTCTACGTCAAGTTCTTTTGCGATTGTTAGAAGTTGTTCTAGTGTAAGTTCTCTTAGTTGTTCAATTCTGTACCCTTCAACTGGTACATGAGTTCTAGCTTTTCTAGGACTTTTTGTTGTTGTTGTTTTGCTCTGAGTTTTAGACTCTTCCATTAGTAATGTTTACCTTTGATTGTACATATTTTAGATTATGTAATTTTTGTAGTTTTTGTAGT
>NYWO01000021.1 GCA_002685075.1 Arcobacter sp. | reverse complement strand
GACTATTTAGCACTTGCTGGTATTTGGGATGAGTATTTTGATGTAGATTTAAATATGAAAATAGTTACAGTTGCACTTATAACTTGTGATGCAAATGATAAATTAGCAAAGATTCATCACCGTATGCCAGTTATTTTAGAAAAAAAAGATTTTACAACTTGGCTAAAAGACGAGGATTTGAAAGAAGTTAATAGTTTATTTAAAATATATCCAAATGACAAGATTGATATTTATGAAGTTACAAGAGAAGTAAATAAAGTATTATTTGATGATATAGTTTGTATTAGCAAAGTTATAAATAAGAAAGAAGAAAAAGTTGAAGTAGGGCAACTATCTTTGTTCTAAAGCTTTAAACCATAAAATCCAAAGATTCTCATATATTATCTTATATAAAGCAAGTTTTTTAATATCTGAAGTTTTGACTTTTTTTAAATACTCTTTTAAAAGTTTCTTTTCTTGTTTTTTATCTAATTTAAACTCAAAGCAAATATTAGCAAGATCAAAAAAACTATCATTTACACATGAAAACTCCCAGTCAATAAACATGACTTTTCTTTTATTAAATAAGATATTATTTTGATTTAAATCATGATGACATAGAACTTTTTCAAACTTATATTTTTTAATTTTTTTTAATTTTTTTAAAGAAGTTCTAATTATCTGTTTTGATTTTTTATCTTTTAAGATTTTTTTATAGTTTTTAAAATCATCTTTAATTTTATATGCTTTATCTTTTATTTTTATATTATGAAGTTTTCTAAGACTTTTTACTAATTTTTTTATATCTTTTTTCTCTAGTTTATTTTTATGTGCACCTTTTAAAAAATCACAAATCATTAAAGAATTTTTTTTATCGTAAATATAAACTTTTGCTGCTATTTTCTTTTTAAAAGCTTTTTTCTGTATTTTGATTTCATTTTTTCTTGATTGTTTATTTGTATGTGCATATTTAAAGGCTCTAAGTATATATTGTTTTTTAGGAGTTTGTATTTTATATAAAATATTACAAACTCCTTGATTTTCAAGTTTTTCTAATTTTAGTATTTTACTGTTTTTAAATAAATTATATTTTTTTATTTTGTTTATATTCATATAATAGTTTAAGCTATTTATTTAAAAGCTTTTTGATATCCTCTTCTATATCCTTAGGTTTTGTTGTAGAACCAAATCTATCAACAACTTTTCCATTTTTATCAACTAAAAATTTTGTAAAGTTCCATTTGATACTCTCAGTTCCTAAAATTCCTGAGGCTTCTTTTTTTAAGTATGTATATAATGGAATTTCATTTTCTCCGTTTACATTAATTTTTGCAAACATATCAAAATCTACTCCATAAGTTAAAGTACAAAACTCCAAAATCTCTTTATTTGATCCTGGTTCTTGATTTGAAAATTGATTTGAAGGAAAACCTAAAATCATAAAGTCTTCATCTTTATATTTTTGGTATAAGTTTTCTAAACCTTCATATTGACCAGTAAAGCCACACTTACTTGCAACATTTACAATTAGTAAAACTTTGTTTTTGTATTTTGACATTGAAATATCATTGTCTTTGATATCTTTTACATTAAAATCATAAATTGACATTTTATTTTCCTTTGCTATTAAAATTGAAAGTGAAAGAATAAATATTAAAATAATTCTTTGAATCATAACATATTCCTTTTTTATTTGTATTTTAGCCTAAATTAATGTAAGTTTGTATAGCTTATATAATAGTTTGATAGATTGTTTATAGTTAAAAATATTAAGTAAATCAAAATTTAGTTTAAAAGAAATGGTCGGAGTGAAAGGACTCGAACCTTCGACCCCCTGGTCCCAAACCAGGTGCGCTACCAGGCTGCGCTACACTCCGACGATTAATAGGCTGGAATTTTAGTATTTTTTTTGACTTTTGTCAAGAGTATTTTGAGTTTTTTTCTAAATTTATTTATTCTTTACTATTTTAATTGAGTTAATATCTTCTATTAAAGTCTCTAGTTTTCCATCTTTCATTTCAAAATAACCTTTACTTTTTATTCTATTTTTAGAATTGTAAATAAACTTAAAGTTTTTATCAAATTTAACATCGATAAACTTATCTTTTTTTACTTCAATTCTTTCATTTTCAGTATTATTTGAAAAAGCTTTTTTAAGTATATAAACAATTGCATATTTATCTTTTTTATATTTTGTATTGCTATCATCTTTTTTTCCTTTATAATCTTCATTATAAAAAACAAATTTATCTTTTCCTAGTAAAAATCGTGCAATTTTATTTGTTACATTTGCTTCTAAATAATTATCTTTTATAGTGTCAAAGTTATCAATATTTCCAAGAGTTAATCCTTGGTATTTTATAGTATAACTAGCAAAAGCAAAGTTTGTAAGTAGTAATAATGTTAATAAAAATTTCATTCATATCCTTTAAAAAAGCAATATTATAGCTAAAATGTGAAGCTATTGTGGATTTGTAAGTCCAATTTTATTAGCAATATAAGCTTCACAACAAACATCTTCTTTCTCTTTGCTTACTTCTCCATGCTCAGCAGCATAAGAAATACCCCAGTTATACATCTCTTTGAACACACCTTTTAGTCTTGCTCCAGCTGGTGTAAGAGAATAGACAACTTTAGGTGGAACTTGAGGATAAACTTCTCTATGAATAATATTTTTTGCTTCTAACTCTTTTAATTTAACCGTAAGAGTTTTTTGTGTTATATCTGACATAATTTCATGTAAATCTTTAAATCTTTTTTCTTCACTTAATAAGTGCCAAATAATTGAAAGTTTCCATTTATCATTAAAAATATCTGATGTAAGAGCTACAGAACAGTTATACTCTTTATCATTAACTTTATACATTAAAAATCCTTTATAATAATATTATACAAAAGTGCAACATAAAATAAGCTTACTTACATTTATTATCATAAGGATAATTTAAGTTCCATAGTTGTAAACTTTCATTACTTACAAAAATTACTGTAAAGATAATTAGTTTACAAAATGGAGATAGAAATGGAAAATAAGTTTTTAGATGCAATGAAGTTTAGGCATGCAACAAAAGAGTTTGATGCAACAAAAAAGATTAGTGATGAAGATTTCAATCAAATTTTAGAATATGGTGTTTTAAGTCCAAGTTCTTTTGGTTTTGAACCATGGAAATTTGTTGTTGTTCAAAATGAAGAACTAAGAGCAAAGTTAAAAGAGTTTTCATGGGGAGCACAAGGTACATTACCAACTGCAAGTCATTTTGTAATTATTCTTTCAAGAACTGTTAATGGAATGAAATATGATAGTTCTTATATTAAACATATGATGGCAGATGTTAAAAAATTACCTCAAGATGTACAAGAAATGTATACAGGATTTTATTCAAAATTTCAAAAAGAAGACTTTGATCTTTTAGAAAATGACAGATATGTTTTCGATTGGGCTTCTAAACAGACTTATATTGCCTTAGCAAATATGATGACAGGTGCAGCTTATATGGGAATAGATTCTTGTCCAACTGAAGGGTTTGATATGGATTTAACAAATAAGTTTTTAAAAGAAGAATTAGGTATTGATACAGAAGAATTTAAAGCATCTGTTATGGTTCCATTTGGATATAGAAAAGAAGCTCCTAAACATGAAAAAACAAGACAAGATGTGCAAACTGTAACTCAATGGTATAATTAAAAGTTAAATACTATATTAAAGGAGTCCAATATGGAAACTATAGACAAAGAGAGTTTTAAATCTATCAACAATGGATTTAATTCAGTTTTTCGTAATAACAAGCTAAGTATTGGACTTGTAATTCCTTTAGAAAATTACCCAAGAACACCAATTCCAACTATGAAAAATCAAATGGAAAAGATTCTTTTAGCTGAAGAATTAAACTTTAAAGCCATTTGGTTAAGAGATATTCCTTTTAATGATCCTTCTTTTGGTGATGTAGGGCAAATGTATGACCCTTTTTCATATTTAGGATACTTAAGTGCTAAAACTTCAAAAATAGCACTAGGAGTTGGGAGTTTGATTTTACCACTTAAACATCCAGCAAATGTTGCAAAAGCAGCAGCTAGTATTGATGCTTTATCAAATGGACGACTTATTTTAGGGGTTGCTTCAGGAGATAGAGCTAAAGAATATCCTGCTATGAATATTGACTATGACAACAGAGGTAATAACTTTAGAGAAAGTTTTAACTATATAAATCAAATTTGGGAAGATTTCCCAATGTTTGATAATGAATTCGGAAGTCCAAATGCTGATTTGGATATGCTTCCAAAACCTACTAATCAAAAAGTACCAATGTTAATTACAGGTGCATCACAGCAAAATCCTTCGTGGTTAGCTTCAAATGGTGATGGTTGGATAACTTATCCAAGACCTGTTTCTACTCAAAAAATAATAGTAAATCGAATTAGAGATAATGCAAAAGAAAACAATACTCAAAATAGACCAATCTCTCAATCTTTATATATTGATTTAGTAGAAGGTTTAGATTTTAGTCCCCAGCCGATTCATTTAGGATATAGACTTAATGTTAAACATTTAATTGAACATTTAAAATCTTTAGAAGCAATTGGTATTAATCATGTTGCTTTAAATTTACGTTTTAATCAAGCTGATATTGAAAAAACATTAAAAATCATTGCTGCTGAAATATTGCCAGAATTCTCATAAGGAAAAATTATGCAAAAAACTATTTTAATTACAGGATCAACAGATGGTATTGGATATTTAACAGCTAAGAGTTTAGTCGAACTTGGTCACAATGTAATTATCCATGGTAGAAATCTTGATAAGTTAGAAAAAGTAAAAGTGCAATTAGAAGCTTTCAAAACTAGGGGAACAATTCATAGTGTATTAGGTGATTTATCAGTTTTAAAAAATGTAGAAATATTAGCTAATGATATTTTATCAAAATACACTAATCTTGATGTTCTAATTAATAATGCTGGTATATTTAAAACAAATGATACTAGAACAGTTGATGGTTTTGATATTAGATTTTCTGTTAATACTCTTGCTCCTTATCTACTAATGAAAAAACTACGTTCAATATTAGGTTGTAATTCACGAGTAGTTAATCTATCTTCAGCAGCGCAAGCTGAGGTAGCTTTAGATGCATTAAGAGGAAAAGTTAATTTAGGTGATGTTGAAGCTTATGCTCAAAGTAAATTGGCAATTACAATGTGGACTTCTCATATGGCAAAAGTGTTTGAAAATAATGGCCCTTTAGTTGTAAGTGTAAATCCAAAATCATTACTAGCTAGTAAAATGGTAAAAGAAGCTTATGGAATTGCTGGAAGTGATTTAAGTATTGGTTCTGATATTCTAGTTCGTGCATCATTAAGTGATGAATTTAAAGATGCTTCTGGAAAATATTATGATAATGATATTGCATCTTTTTCTAATCCTCATCCTGCTGCTTTAAATGAACAAAAATGTGAAGAATTAGTTTCTGTAATAGAAGAAATTATTTCAGATTAATAAAGCTAAATCTATTTAAAGATATTTGTTTTTTCAATTAGTATATCTTTGTGATTTACAAATCTATCACATCTTAAGCCATTTAGTTTTTTGCAAATATCTTGCCACATTTTTGGATGGCCATTATTTTCATTTGAAAAGTTACCTAAAGCAAACATAATGGCATGTGCATATTCATGTGGTATAACATCATCTATCATATAGTTTTCATTTTCTTTAAATCTATTTTTATTTAAATAGATATTTATTTGTCTATTTTGTGAATATACAGCCATTCCAAACTTACTTGCGTCAAGTTCATCTGTAACTATAATAGGAAAAACTCTTTTTATTTTAAAATATTTATATGTTAAATATTGTAGTTCTTGATGCTTTTTATATATCTTTTTTTGTATGTCTTTTGATAAAGGGTTTAAAGCAAATGTGTAGTCATCATACCAAAGATATGTAAGTAAAATAGTAGCAATAATAACAACTATTAAAAAGAATTTTCTAAGCTGTTGAATAAACATTTTATTTATTCAACAGTACTCATTAAGACGTCTTTATAATGATTTAAATCTTTCATTAAAGTGTCATCGTGGTCATTTATATCAGGATGATATTTTCTAGCTAATTCTTTGTATCTTTTTTTAATCTCTTCTTTTGTAGGACTTCCTGTAAAACCAAAGAAGTCTTTAGCTTTTTGAACTTCATCAAATCTTGGAGCATTATTAAAGCCATTGAAATTTGAGTTATTAAAGTTTGAACTATTGAAATTAGCAAAATCATTTGGGTTAAAGTTTGCACCTTGTTTAAATTGAAAGTTAAAACCACTTGATTTCATTTTCTTTTTTAGATTATAAACAAATATAAATCCAAGTATTATAAAAATACCTATAATCATTAAAAAAGTTCCAAAATTTGTAAAAATCAAGTAAAGAATAAAAAATAAAATTGCTAGTCTAACTATTCTATTAAAAATATATATAATTGTATTATTTGGCATAAAATATAAATCCTTTTTATAATAGGCAGTATTATAGTATTGTTTACTCTAGAATCAAATTAAACATGTAAACTTATTATAATCTTAAAATATAAATGTAGCTTTGTTACAAAAGTAGTCATTTAAAATAGAAATAAATGCTATTTTATTGCTATTTTATTTTTTATCATAAAAATATCATATCTAAGGATTATTCTTCTTTTGAAATTAAATCAAGGAGAATCTAATGGATATAGGTTTACAAGCTTTTTTTGCTTCATTACCAATCATATTAGCAGGTATATTATTAGTAGGTCTTAGAGTTTCTGCTAAAAAGCGATGCCTTTAGTTTATATTGCAACAGTTGCAGTTGCATTTATTATTTGGGAAGTTTCTTTTAATAGAGTGCTTGCTTCAACAATACAAGGTCTACTTATTACAGTTGCAGTTTTATGGATTATATTTGGAGCAATTTTACTTTTAAATACATTAAAACATTCAGGTGCAATTGCAGTAATTAGACAAGGCTTTAACAATGTAAGTGCTGATAGAAGGGTTCAAGTAATTATTATTGCTTGGTTATTTGGTTCATTTATTGAAGGTGCTTCAGGATTTGGAACGCCAGCTGCTATTGCTGCTCCTTTATTAGTTGCTATTGGTTTTCCTGCAATGGCTGCAGTTATGGTTGGGATGATGATTCAATCTACTCCTGTATCATTTGGAGCAGTTGGTACTCCAATTTTAATAGGTATTAATAAAGGTTTAGATTCAGAAGGTATTGGTGCAACTTTAGAGAATATGGGTTCTTCTTGGGATGTATACTTACAAGTTATAACATCTCAAGTTGCAATTACTCATGCAATTGTTGGTACTTTTATTCCATTATTTATGGTTGTAATGTTAACAAGATTCTTTGGTGAAAATAAATCATGGAGTGAAGGTTTATCAATTCTTCCATTTGCTATTTTTGCAGGTATTGCTTTTACAATTCCTTATGCTTTAACAGGTGTTTATTTAGGTGCAGAGTTCCCATCATTAATTGGTGCACTTGTTGGTCTTCCAATTGTTACACTTGCAGCTAAAAAAGGTTTCTTAATTCCTAAAAATACATGGGATTTTGCTCCAAAAGAAAAATGGCCTGTTTCATGGGTTTCAAAATTTGAATTTAAATTAGAAGATATGAGTGCAAAAATTCCAATGTCTTTAACAAAAGCCTGGATCCCTTATGTCTTAGTTGCAGCTATTTTAGTACTAACAAGAGTTTCTGATGAAGCAAAAGCCTTTGTTAAATCATGGGTAATTCCTTTTAAAGATATTTTAGGTGAGGGCTTAGGTTATTCAATTACACCTTTATATCTTCCAGGTGGAATTTTAGTATTTGTTGTGTTAATCACATATTTTTTACATGGTATGAAAATAAAAGAAATAGGCGCAGCTGTTAGTGAATCTTCAAAAGTTATGTTAGGTGCTGGTTTTGTTTTAATTTTTACTATTCCCTTAGTTAGAATTTTAATTAACTCAGGTATTAATGACTCAGGATTTGACTCAATGCCTGTAGCCATGGCAAACTTTGTAGCTTCATCTGTAGGTGATATATATCCATTATTTGCCCCAATGGTTGGAGCTTTAGGTGCGTTTATTGCAGGAAGTAATACTGTCTCAAATATGATGTTATCTCAATATCAGTTTGGTGTGGCAGATGCTTTAGGTGTTTCAACTGCGTTTATGGTAGCTTTACAAGCTGTTGGAGCAGCTGCAGGGAATATGATTGCAATTCATAATGTTGTTGCGGCATCTGCTACTGTTGGATTACTTGACCAAGAAGGTGAGACTTTAAGAAGAACAATAATTCCTACAATTTATTATTGTTTACTTGCTGGTATTATTGGTTTAATTGGAATGTATTCATTACATTTAGTTGACCCATTAATTAAGTAAATTATCAACTATTTAAAAAGTAAGAAGGAGAGATATTAAATATCTTTCCTTTTCTTTTTAAAAATAAGTATTTTCAATCATATCTTCAATTTGAGCTAGCATAGCTTTATGGTTACCAAATTGAATATTTATTGGATAAGTCTCTTTTTTGTATTTTAATACTAAAGATGGAAAACTTCGCACATTAATTGAACGTCTTAAGTTTAATTCATCCATTAAATCTTTTTCTATTTTTTCTGAGTGTAAATCTTTCTCAAATTTCACTTCATCCATACCTATTTGCTTTGCAAGCTGAATAAGTGTTGAAGAATCACTAGGATTCATAGCTTTTAAATAATAAGCTTCTTGAATAGCTTCTATCATTTCATCTTCTTTATTTTCATAACGTGCAAGCATTGTTGCTTGACATGAAAGATAAGTAGATCGTCTTGGTTTACAGTTTTTCCAAAAATCGTGATTGAATTTTGTTCCAACTTTTGCTTCTATCTCATGCCAAATATTTGAAATCATTTCTTGTTGATTAAGTGGCATATCTTCATTTGAATGCTTTGCAAGACCACCTACAACATGAACTAGTTTGACATTATCTTTTAAATTCTTTCTAAGTTCATCAAGTGTTGGTTTAAAAGCATAGCACCAAGAACACATTGGGTCATATACATGGTAAAGTGTATAAATCATTAAAATTCCTTAATATAAATGTTAAATTGTATTTTACAATAATTGCACAATAATAACATACTATATTCGTTTAAATAAAATATTGTAGAATGTTATTCATAAAAAATATTATACTAGGAAATATTATATGGATTATGAAGAATTTGAAAAAGCAGTTGATACCTTAGGTATTTTATCTCGCTTATCAAAAAAAGATGTAAAAGAAAAATATTTAAAGCTATCAAAAAGATATCATCCAGATATGCCCGAAGGTAGTGTTAAAAAGTTTCAAGAAGTAAAAGAATCTTATGATTTATTAAATGCATATATGGATTCTTACTGTTTTTCATTTGATAAAGAAGAATTTTTAAAACAGTTTCCTTCCTTTACAAATTATAAAAATTGGAATAGGTAAAAATTATGAAAAAAATAAATAGTTTATTTGTAATATCTTTATTAAGTTCATTAAGTGTTAGTGTATATGCAAATATAGATATTAAAAGTTTAGATATTTATAAAAATAGAACTTTTATAAATCAGCAATTAAACACAGAACAAAATAGTGTTGATTTAATAGGTAAAGTTAGATTTGAAGATATTAGATTTTTAAATAATGGACAGTGTAAAGTAGATAATATATCTGTTATTTCTAACAATTATTCAAGTGATACACTATCTTCACAAATTCAAGATTATAAACAAAAGATTGCATTTAAAACAAATGAAATAACAAGTGTAAAAAATATAATACAAAATTTAAGCACAATCAAGTTTGAAAAAGATGCTGTAAACTTAAAAAATATTAAAGAAGTATCAACATACACTCAAAAAGAGATTGAAACTAACTCAAACTTAATCTATAAATTACAACTTGAATTAACAAAATATAATCAAGAGTTAAAAGAATTAACGAATAAAAAGAATTCTAACATATATTCAAAACTAAACTATAATGCTACTTGTTTAAATGGTTCAAACTTAGTAGTTTCTTATCCTACATATAATATCTCAAAAAATAGTTTTTATGAAATAAATACAAGTTCAAAAGATAAAAATGTTGAGATTAAAAATAAATCTTTTATAACACAATCTTCAGGCTATGATTTTAAAGATATTGATATAAATATGTACACATATAACTACTCAAATGCAGTAAATCCACAAAGGTTTAGAGCTCAGTATTTAGATATAGCAAAGCCAAAAGTTATAAAAAAGAGTTATGCTCAAGCAGATGCTATGGTTATGGAAATGTCAGCACCTTCAATGATGAAATCTTTAAGAAAAGCTCCATCTTTTTCATATAATGAAACTACAACTAAAGCATTTTTTAAAGCTTCCCATATTGACTTAAAAAGTGGTGTTAAAAATGCAGTTACTTTCTCAAATGATAAGTATAAAGCAAATAATCAAATTGAAATTGATGGTTATTCAAGTTCAAATGCTTTTTATAAAGTAAATTTTAAAAGTGATAAATTATATAGTACTCAAAATACTAAGCTTTATTTAGATGGAATATTTATTGGTCAATCTTACATAGGTGAGATTAAGAATGATAAGGAAACTTCACTTTATTTAGGTATTAATAGTTTTATTGATGTTAAAAAAGATTTAATCAAAGATATGAAAGAGAAACCATTCTTTTCAATATCTAAATTAAAAACTGAAAAATCATGGAAATATACAATAACAAATAATTCTAATGAAGAAAAAATTATAACTTTAGTTGAAAGATTACCTATTAGTAAGCATGAAGATATAAAAGTAGAATTAATTTCAAAAACTAAATATACAAAAAAAGAAGATAATGGAAAAATTAGCTATGATATTAAACTAAAATCAAATGAAAAGTTTACATTTGATTTTGGATATACAATTGAAAAACCTTATAAAAAATAAAAAGGATTTATATGTTTGATGAAAAAAAAATAAAAGAATTAATATTAATATCACTAGTTACAGATGCGTACTGTTTAGGAGCACATTGGGTTTATGATGAAAAACAATTAAAAGAAAATGATTTAAATTGGAATGAATTAAATAAGCCTTTATCTGTTTGGCATAAAGGAAAAAATGTAGGTGAATTTACTCATTATGGTGACCAAACTTATTGGTTATATGAGTTTTTAGAAGATAAAAAAACTTTTGATGAAAAAGAGTATCTAAAGTTTTGGCAAGAAAAAATAAAATCTTATGATGGTTATGTTGATGGAGCTACAAGAGAAACTTTAGAAAATATTAAAAATAATAAGACCTCAAGTGGTTCAAGTTCAAGTGACTTATCTATAGTTGGGAGAATTACACCTTTATTATTAGTTTCAAACTCAAAAGCAGAGTTTTTAGAAAATGTAGAGAAGTTTGTAAAACTTACTCATAATTCAGAAAAATCTATAAGTGCTGCAATATTTTTTGCAAAAGTATTATTAGAGTGTTTAAATGGAAAAGATGTAATAAATGCAATAAAGAGTATACAGAAAGAATCAAATACTACAATACAAGCTTTTGTTCAAAAAGGACTTGAGAGTAAGAATGATGATACTTTTAAAACTATAAGAGAGTTTGGACCTGCATGTGATGTGGCTGAAGGTTTCTCTGGAATTATTCACCTTTTAAGTAAATATACAAACTTAAAAGATATGTTGATTTGTAATGCAAAAGCTGGTGGTGATTCAAGTGCAAGAGGAATGATTGCATCAGTAATATTTATGGCAAATCAACCAAGTAGTCAAATACCACAAAATTGGCTAGCAATTAAAAAAGTAATATAAAAAATAGGGATAGTATGAAAAAGACAATATTAAACTTTTTTTCTGATAAATTATATATAGAGATATCAATAGCAAGTGTTTTATTTATAATTGCACTTGCTACAAATATGCTTATGGATTTTATTATCTATATGCTTTACTTTATTATTTTTTTAGAAATAGTACGAGCAGTTGTAAACTACGTCAGGGAAGAGAGAGTTGCATTATCTCTACTTGTTGATGCTTTTATAATATTAGCACTAAGAGAGTTTATTGTAAATGTTGTAAAGGTAAATAAAGAAGAACTTTCAACTATAGAAGAACTATTTTCAAGTGCGGTTAATCTAAACTTATTTGTTCTAGCAGGAGTTATTGTTTTCTTATTAGGAGTTAGATATCTTTCAGTAAAAACTTCTCAAAGATATTTATTTGGTAAAAAAGAAGGAAAAGAAGCATTAGAAGAAGAGCTTAGCTTAGAAAAAAAAGAAAAAGTAGCAGATTTAACAGTTAAATGATTGAATATCATCAACCTTTATATCGCCCACCAGCAGAAGCAAACTCTATAATTATACAAGCTACATTAGGCTGCAGTTTTAATAAATGCACCTTTTGTACTATGTACGAATCAAAAGAATTTTCAATAAGACGTTTAGAAGATGTATTTAAAGATATTGATAAAATGGTATCTTTTTATTCTGATGCAAATAAAATGTTTTTAGCAGATGGTGATGCACTAGCTTGTAAAACAGAACATCTAGTAAAGATTTTAGAATATGCATATAGTAAGTTTCCTAAGCTTAGAAGAGTGTCTATTTATGCATCTGCTTTTAATTTACATGATAAGAGTATAGAAGAGTTAAAATTGTTAAAAGAAAAAGGTTTAACTTTAATTTATTATGGAATTGAAAGTGGTTCTTTTGAAGTATTAAAAAGAATACAAAAGCCAATTTCATCTTCAAAAATGATTGAAGGTTTAAATAAAGCCTTTGAGGCTGGAATGAAAACATCAGTAACTGTAATACTTGGAGTTGCTGGTAAAAAATACTCAAATTTACATATTGAAGAAAGTGCAAAAATCTTAAATCAAATAAAAATCACATATCTTTCTACTTTACAATTAATGCTTGAATCTCATACTAAAGAAAAATTTGTAAAAAATTTTGATGGAGAGTTTGAACTTTTAAATACAAAAGAAATGCTTGAAGAGCAAAAGTATTTTTTAGAGCTTTTAAACCCTATAAATAAAGTAATATTTAGATCAAATCATGTTTCAAATTCATTAGCACTTGCAGGGACTTTACCAAAAGATAAAGATAGATTAGTAGATGAGGTAAGTTATGTAATAGAGAACTATTTATAAATAAGCATGTTATTAATGCTTATTTATTGTGATTCTTTTTAAGTTTAGCTTTTTTCTTAGCTTTCTTTTTCTTAGCTTCTTTTCTTTTTTCAAAAGCTTTTTTATCTTCTTTTTTAGCTTTTCTTTTTTTATTTAATTTTGTAATTTTTGGTTTTCTTGGTTTTTTTGGAACATCCCATTCTTTTTTTTCAACAGCAGGTGCTGGTATGATTTCAGATGATTCTTCAACAATATCATCAATTTGGATTTCTTCTTCGTACGACATAATGTCTCCTTGTAATAATTACGTGATTATACCTCTTTTTTATAATATTTTTAATAAAACTTAAAAGATCTAGTGCTTAATTAGTTTATAACCTTCTCCTCTTACATTTATTATCATTCCACTTTTAAGTTTTTTCTTTAGTTTATGAATCAAACTTCTCATACTTACAGCTTCCATTTCCTTAGAATCCCAAACATATTCATGAATCATTTCTATTGAGGTTATATTGTTTAAATTTTGAACTAAAAGAGTCATAAGAAGTTTTTCTTTTATACTTAATTCTATTGCTTGTTGTTTATAATAAAGCTCTTGTTTTAATAAATCATATGTAAAAGAATTATCTAAATTTGTAAGGAAATTATCATTAACTTTTATTTTTTGTACATGATATTGTATTCTTAAAAATAACTCTTCAAAATCAAAAGGCTTTTTTATATAATCATTACAGCCAAGATTATATGACTTTTGTATATTCTCAATATCAATTTGAGCACTTATAATTATAACTGGGATATCTTTATCATTTTTTCTAATAATTTCTAAAACTTGATGTCCATCAAAACCAATTACATTCAAATCAAGTATAAAAAGATCATATGAATTATTTAAAATCATTTCAACGGCTTTATATCCATCATGATAATTATGAACAAAAAAACCTCTATTTTTAAGTGAGTTTGTAATGATTTTGTTTAATGCAAAATCATCTTCTAATAAAAAAACTTTCATAACTTATCCTATCAATATTTTAGAAAAGTCATAAGAAAATTCTGTATATTTTTTATTTGTTTGTAAATGTATATTTATATTATATTTTTGACATATCTCTTTTATGATACTTAATCCTAAGCCTAAGCCTTTTTCATTATCATCTTGATGAAAAGCTTTGAAAATTTCATCCTTTGATTTTATTTCATGACCACTGTTTTGTACTCGTATTTGATTCTTTTCTAAAAAAATATCTATTGTAGAATCATTAAAAGAGTGTTTTATTGCATTTGAAAGAGTATTATCAATTACTCTTTCAAGTTCATACTTATTTATATTTATAAAAAAGTTGTCTTCTAAGTGCAATTCAATATCTATATTTTTTACAGTTGCAAGCTCATCAAAAAATGAGGCTCTTTTTGATAAATACATCATCATATCAATTTTTTCTAAAGCTAAGATTCTTTTCTCTTTTTTACTTAAATAATATATATCTTCATAAATAGAAGATAAAGATTTACAAGAGGCTTTAATAGCTTCAAATTCATCTTTTAAGCCTATGTTAGATTCTAAACTATTTACATTTAAAGTGATTATTCCAAGAGGTGTATTCATTTCGTGGATGATTTTTTTTAAGAAGAAATCTTGCTGTTTATATAAGTTTGCAATAGTTTTTTTACTACTTGATAATTCTAACTGAGTTTTGATTCTAGCTTTTACTTCTTTTTCTTCAAAAGGTTTTGTAATATAATCAACTCCTCCATTTTCAAAAGCTTTAACTTTTATATCTACATCATCTAATGCACTAATAAAAATTATTGGAATATCTTTTGAATTATCATTTTCTTTTAAAATTTTACAAACTTCAAAGCCATTTAATACAGGCATTTTAATATCTAAAAGAATCAAATCAACAGGGTTTTCTAAAATTGAATCTATTGCAAATTGTGCATCTATAGTGGCTTTGATTTTGTATTTTTCTTCTTTTAATACTTCATTTAGATATTTTAAATTTTCAACTTTATCATCAATTATTAATATTGTATATTTTTTATCCATTTTAACTTCTCTTGAGTGTTTTTTATTGTTAAAATTATAAGTAAAATTTAATAAGATAGATATAAGGAAATAGCTTGAATTTAAAGAAACTTTTTATGTTTCTGTTTATTTTAAATACAGTTTCATTTATTTTTGTAGCAG
>NYWO01000020.1 GCA_002685075.1 Arcobacter sp. | reverse complement strand
GTATTATCTTCTCTCTCGAAGTTAATATTTTCAAAGAAAGGTTTTAATCTATTTGGTTGTTGCATACTATTACCTTCTTCTTTTTAAAACAACTGATTCGTCAGGTTTTAAAGTTTTCATAATTTTTGATGTATCTTCTTCTTGATAAGAAATTGGAGTTTCTGGTTCAAACTCAGTAATATCTGTTTGGAAAGGAACTTCATGTCCAAGTCTTGCAAATCTTTCTGTATCATATCTATCAATTGCAGCTGGATCTCGCTGTTCAGGTCCAATTACGTCTCTAGCTTCTTTTCCAAAAATTTTATCTACTTCATACCATGAAGCAGCCTCATCACCTTGAAGAGGATAAGTTTTTCTTAATGGATGGTCATACCAATCATCTGGCATAATAATTCTTTTCATATTAGGATGATTTAAAACTTTAACACCTAACATATCGTACATTTCTCTCTCACTCCAATTTGCAGAATTAAAAACAGAAGTTACTGATTCTACAGAGTCGTTTTTATTTAAGAAACATTTGATTCTAAGTCTTTTATGTTTTGAAAGTGAAAGCATTTCATAAAACAATTCATAACCATCTTTAGCAGCTAAATAATCAATAGCAGACATTTCCATAAGCATGTCATACTCTAATTCTTCACTTAAAAATTTCACAATTTCAACAATATCATTTTTATCAACATTTAAAACTAAATGAGTGTGTTCAATATAAGCATCTTCAACTTTAAAAGATTTAATAAAAGCTTCATAATCACTTGAAAAAATTTCATCACTTGAGATATCAAGTCTAGGAACACTAGGACTTACAAAAAATCTATCAGAAAAAGGTGCTTGTCTTTGAACGTTATCTTTTGGCGTATATTTTCTCATTACACTAACCTTTTTTTCTTATGAGCTCTGAAAATTGATTCTTTTCTGATTTTTCTTTGAAGTGTCATTAAAGCGTATTGAAGAGTCTCTGGTCTTGGAGCACATCCAGGAAGATAAATATCAACAGGGATAATTCTATCTGCACCTTGAACTGTAGCGTATGTATTAAACATTCCACCAGTGTTTGCACATGATCCCATTGAAATTACCCATTTAGGATCAGGCATTTGATCATATAATCTTCTCATAAACTCTGCATGTTTTTTTGTAAGAGTTCCTGCGATTATTAATACATCTGATTGTCTAGGACTTGCTCTAAAAATAGTACCAAATCTATCAAAGTCATATCTAGATGCACCTGTTGCCATCATTTCAATAGCACAACATGCTAATCCATAAGTCATAGGCCATAACGAGTTAGAACGACCAAAATTTACTAACTTATCAATTGTAGTTAGTTTAATTGGTGCACCACCATCTTGCAAATAATTTACTTTATGCTGTGCCATTCAAGGGCTCCTTTTTTCCATGCATATAAAAATCCAATCGATAATAATGTAATAAATAGTAACATTTCAATAAATCCAAACCACCCTAATAACTTAAAGTTAACGGCCCATGGAAACATAAATATTATCTCTACATCAAATAAAATGAATAATAAAGCTACTAAGTAAAACTGTGTTGATATTGTATTGGGTTGTTTTGTAACTTCTGGTCCACATTCGTATAGTGTTGTCTTAAGCTTCTCAGTATCTAGTCTTGCAATTCTTCTACTAATATACCTAGAAAGCCATACTGTAGCACCAAATGCTGTAAATGTTACTACAAACATCACAAATGCGCCAAAATAAGGATGGGCAAACTCCATATGTGTCATATCATATTTCCTTTAAAAGCTAAAAAAGTTTTCTTTATAAATGCTAATATTTTATCTAAGTTCTAATAAATAGCCACTTATAATATTTTAAGCAAATAATAATCTAACCTTTTAAAAACAAGCTTATTTTTTAAGGTTTTTTTTAGGATACTCATAAAATGGCACAAAAAGAAACACTCTTTTATCATTGTTTTAATTAAAGAACTTAGGTGAATTTTAGAAAAAACCTACTTTATTTTCACTGTCAAATTGACCTTTTTTCTCTTTTGTAATTTGCTCTTCAAAATCCTTAACAGTAAAAATAGGTTCATCACTAACAGCAATTTTATATGCAGTGTTTTTTATAACTAATTCTATTTGTCCACCTGTTAATTCGTGGCTTGCTAACTTTTGAATATCAAAGTCTTTTTCCAATGGAAGATTTGAAGGTAGAAGCTTTTCCCAAAGTTCTATTCTTTGTTTTTTATTTGGCTTAATAAACTCAATTTTATAGTTAAATCTTCGTGAAAATGCTTTATCTAAATTTTCAAGTAAATTTGTAGTTGCAATTAAAATTCCATCAAACTTTTCTATTTGTTCTAAGAAGATATTTTGCATCTGATTGTGCATCTTATCACTTCCAGTTCCTGCACCTGTACTTCTTCCACTTAAAAACTGATCTGCTTCATTTAGTAACAATACTGGTTCAGATTTTGTTTGCTCTCTTAATTCATAATATTTATCAAAAATACTTCTAACATTTTTTTCACTCTCACCTACATACATAGATAAAATCTTTGAACAATCAAAACTTAGAACATCTTTTTTTAAAGATTTTGCCATTGCTAAAGCTGTTAATGTTTTTCCAGTTCCTGCAACTCCATAAAAGATAATCTTTGCTTCAATTCCTTTTTTCTTATCTTTTATTCCCCATTGTCTTAATCTAGCTACTACATCTTTATCAACTTGTTTTAATAAAGCACTTAGCGTTTCTCTAGTTTTATCATTTAAAACTACATCTTCTAAAGTTTTTGAAGTATTAATAAGCTCAAAAGTATCTTGTTCTTTTATAATAGAATCAAGTTTAATTTTGGCACTTCTTGTTTTTTTCTTTGTTGGATGTGAGATTTTATATAATACTTCATCTGGAATATAGAAGTTTCTATTAATTCCACCAAAAGGTGTTAGAACCTCATCATAATCTATTAAGTTGTTCGATACAAGATTTGAACTCTCTTCCAATAAACTTCTATATTTAATTTTTTCATAATCATCACTTGAGATTAATTCAATTAAAGCATTCATATCCCGAATTGAGCCATCTCCTCCTGAATATTCTTCTTTTAAAAGTGCTAAAAACAGTGTTTGTTCTTGTTCTTTTAAATCATTTTCTTTAAAAAAATCTTCAAGCATAATAGAGTTATTTGTAACCTTTATTCTCTCTTTTATTCTATTTTCCAATAACTGTAGTTTTGACTTTAATCTATTAGAACTAGGTGAATTAATAGCAAAGTTCTTTTTTACAACATTTAACTGCTGTGCTAAATCTATTTTAAAAAACTGATCTTGTAAGTATTCTAAATGGTCTGAATAGTTTTTAATTTCTGGTAAAACAAAATCACTTGAACCATTTTCTAGTAATTTTAAATAAGAGCTTGATAAAGATACACTTGCATTTAATAACTCTAGTTTTGACATCTCATTTAACTTGATTTGATCAAATGATACTTGAACTAACCATCCAAATTCAAGTAATGATTTAATTAAATTTAACTTCTCTAAATGCTCAAACTTTTCAATATCATAAAATCTAGTTAATATATCAATAACTACTAAGTTATCTCTTCCTTGTGTATACTCTTTTGTAATATATTGTAATATTATTGCTTCTTCTTTTGTACATTTTAATTGTGTGTAAAAATTTGTTTCTTCTATATTTTTTGACTTTATAAAATCAATTAATTCTTTCATTATTTATCTTAATCCTGTTTATTTAATTTTTCTTCTAACTGTATATAAAATTCATCTATTTCTTCATTTTTTGAAAAAGATATTTTATTTTTATCATTGATTAGAATATTTTTCTTTTCTTTTTCTATACTTTCTATATCTTTATAGTTATACTCTATTTTATCTTTTTTTATATCAATACTAAAGCTATTTGATATCTCTAAGAGTTTGTCTTCACATAATGCTTTATATGAACCTTTGGAATAAATGTATTTTTCACATTTTTCTTTATTTATATAATCTTCTATCTTTTGCAAATTGTAATTGTCATACATATTTAATGAAACAACGATAAATGCTATAAATACAAAAAGCCCAATTAAAATCATTCTATCTCCTATATAGATTAAATAATACATTAATATCTCTTAACAATTTATGAACAAAAAAAAAGGTAAAATGGCTGTAAAATTTAAACAAGAGAAACACAAAAGGGAAATAATGATAAAAAAAAGTCTTAGAGGATTACTACTTGCTAGTATTAGTTCTATGTTATTCATAGGATGTAGTAATTATGAAGCTGCATTAAAAACTATTCCAAATGAGATTGCACAAGCAAATGAGTGTAAAAGTACAAATAAAGAGTTTGAGGCAGATTGCTATGATCTGATTTCATATAAAAACTCAATTGCAATGCTTCGTTCTGGAATAATAGCCTATTCAAAAGGAAACTATCAAGAAGCTTTTGAAAAATATTCTCTTGCTCAAAAGAAAGGTAATTTCTATGCGAATTCTCTTTTAGCTGATCTTTACAATAAAGGAAATGGTGTTCCTAAAAATCAAGAAATGGCATTTGATCTTTTAAAAGATGTTGATAATGTTGATGGAATTGCTGCATATAAACTTTCATTTTATTATCTTAACAAAAAAGATTATAATGAAGTAATAGAACTTTTAACATTTGCTGCTAATAATAATGTTAAAAAAGCTCAATATGAATTATCTAAGATTTATAGAGATGGAATAATTACAAAAGACAATCCCAAAATGGCTAAATTTTGGTATGAAAAGTATGAAGATAAAAGTAATAGTTTACTTAGAAAAATTTATGGGATATAAAAGATATGTTTAAAGCACTATTTTCAGCCTTTATAATAACTATATCTTTTAATGGATGTTTTTTCCAAAAACCAGAATTTAATTTTAAGAATGAAGATATTCAAATACAAAAATGCCAAGAAGTAAAAAATAAAAAAGCAAGAATTACATGTTATGAGGATATGAGTTCTAATAATTCTATAGCTTCTTTAAAACTTGGAATTTTTTATGCAGATAATAAAGATTTTGAAAAAGCATTTAACTATCTAACTTCTTCAAAAGAAATGGGAAACTATTATGCCAATCTTCCACTAGCATATTTGTATTTTCAAGGTACTGGAGTTGAAAAAGACTCTGAAAAATCTTTAAATCTCTTAAAAGAATCAGCAGCAAAAGATCCAAATGCAGCATTTCAGCTATCGAAGTTTTATTTAAAAGGTATTGGAATAGCACAAAATATTACTAAAGGTTTAGAATATTTAACATCTGCTGCAAATAAGAATATGTTTGTTGCACAAAAGCAACTTGCTATGGCTTATTCAAAAGGTCTATATAATATTAAAGAAGATGAAGAAAAAGCTAAGTATTGGCAAGAAAAAGCCAACAATAATAAAGAAGATAAAACATTTGATATATATAAACTTTAAAAGTTTATATATATCTGTAATACATTAGTTATTTACTTTTCTACTAAATCATACAAAGCTTGAATTTCTTGCGCCCAAATATCTTCATTTATTGTTTCTAATACAAGTGGAATATCATCCATTCTATCATCATTCATAATAAATTTAAAAGCATCCCAACCAATTTTACCCTCACCTAGGGAATCATGTCTATCAACTCTGCTTCCTAGTTCTGGTTTAGAATCATTTATATGCATTCCCATTAAATATTTTCGTCCAACAATAGAATCAAAGTCACCCCATGTTTTATCATAAGCTTCTCTTGTTCTAATATCATAACCTGCTGTAAACATATGACAAGTATCAATACAAACACCAATTCTTGATTTATCTTCAACTTTATTAATAATATGTGCTAAGTGCTCAAATTTATAACCTAAGTTACTTCCTTGACCTGCAGTGTTTTCAATTACAAGTTTGATATCAGTATTAGCTGTTGCATCTATTGCTCTATTTAAAGATTCTGCAATATTATCTAAACACTCGTCTTCAGTAATCTTTCTAAGATGTGAACCTGGGTGAAAATTTAATCTATCGAGTTTTAAAATTTCGCATCTTTTTAATTCATGGATAAAACCATCAAGAGATTTTTCTCTATTTTCTATAACTGGATGTCCAAGATTAATAAGATAAGAATCATGTGGTAAAATATGCTTTGTTTGAACTCCTGATTTTTCTAATTCTTCAAACCATCTATCAATTACTTTTGGTTCTAAATCTTTAGCTTTCCACTGTCTTTGGTTTTTCACAAATAAAGCAAAGGCTTTAGCTCCAATTGCTTTTGCATTTATTGGTGCGTTAAATACTCCACCACTAGCACTTACATGTGCTCCAACATATTTCATAATATTTCCTATAATTTTTAAATTTTCTTATATTACAATTTTTTCTCTTAGGATATGAATAGCTATATCTGAGCTATAATTTTTTTGTATCATTATTATAACAAAACATTATTCTATGTTGTTATCTGTTACATAATTACTAAGCGAGTATGATTTTTACTAAAAATATTTACTATTACCATTGCTGTTGTGATTATTATAGATAGAATGATAGATATAAAAAGGAAGCGGATTTATGGAGAAAGTAGTAATAATTGGTGGTGGATATTCTGGAATATATGCACTACAAGAACTAGCAAAAAACAAAAATATACAAATAACTTTAATTGATAAACACACATTTCACAACCTACAACCAGAGGTTTATGATTTAATTGCAAATAAGTCAAATATTGCAGATGTTACTATTGATTTAACTACTTTATGTATGGGAATCAAGCATGATTATGTTGAGTATAAGAATCTAAAGGTTCGTAGAATTGATAAAGAAGCAAGAAAAATATTCACAGAAGAAGAAGAAATTGTAGAGTATGATTATTTAGTAATGGCAGCAGGAACAAGAACATTTTTCCCACCTCAAATTCCTGGATTAAATAATGCACATGATATCAAAAAACTTCACTGGGCAATGTTCTTTAAACAAAGTTTTGAAAATCAACTTTTTAATAAAATTAGTAATGAAGCAAAACAGTGTGACGATACACATATTGTTGTAGTTGGTGCTGGTTTATCTGGAGTTGAGATTGCTGCAGAGATGGCTTATAACTCAAAAATGTTCTTCAAACGAGGTAACTTCTCATGTGATAATCTAAAAATATCACTTGTTAGTAGCTCAGATACTATACTTCCAGGCTTAGGCTCGAAACTTATTAGCATGTCTCATAAAAGATTAAAATCTTTAGGTATTAATGTTATTACTAATACAAAACTTCAAAAATGTAATGAAGACCACTTAGAACTATCAAATGGTACAAAAATATATCATTCATTTATTATCTTTACAGGTGGTATTGAAGCATCTACAATTACTTCTGATTTAGATGTAGAGAAAAATGGAAGAGGACAAATACTTGTAAATGAATACCTTCAGGCAAAAGGTCATGAAAATATTTTTGCAGTTGGTGATGTTGCTGAAATTAAAAATAAAAAAGGCGAAATAATGCCCCCTAATGTTACAGTTGCAAGGATTAGTGGAACATGTGCTGGGAAAAATATTTTAAGACATATAAATAAGAAGAAACTCCTTGCTTGTGATCCAAAATTAGAGGGTATTTTAATTGCCCTTGGTGGTAAATATGCAGCGGGAAACCTTTATGACTTAGTTCATGTTGAGGGGAGAATTGCTTATGAGATTAAGAAATATGTATTTTCTTCATATAGAAAACCTTTATTGAAGATTATTAAAGCAGGTTATAAAAAGTTAAAAAAGCTTTAAATAGCTAATTAAGATAAAAAGCTAATCTCTTTTTATCTTAATTAAAATTCTATTCTCTTTATCTCTATATATAACTTCTTTCTCATTTCTATCAAATAAATTTTTTAAAAACATTTCATCATAAGACTCATCTAAATTCTTTTTATTAAAAGTCTTTAAATCTTGACACTCAAAAGTACTTTTACAAACTCTATCTTCATATATTTTCATATCTAAAACAGCAGTTCCTGCTGAAAATATTTGAACTTGAGTATAGTTTGGATATTTATAAATAAAACCCTTATCATAAAATTTCATTTGCGGTGTTTTTATCAAAATTGTTGCACTTGAACTTTGAAGTATTTGCTTTGTAGCACAAGCTGAAAAAAAGAGTATTGAAGTAATTATTACAAGAAAAAATATACTATTTTTAATCTATAATCCTTTGTTTTAAAATATTTTACTATAATATTGATAAATTATAAAATCAAAGGTCGTTTTTTGTTAGTTCATATTTGTTGTGCAGTAGATAGTCACTATTTTTTAGAAAGAGTTCAGGAAGAATATCCAGACGAAACATTAGTTGGATTCTTTTATGATCCTAATATTCATCCATATAGCGAGTATCGTTTAAGATATTTAGATGTAGAGTACTCATGCCAAAAACTTGGTATTGAACTTATTGAAGGGCCTTATAACCTAGAAGAGTGGCTTAAAAAAGTTAAAGGAATGGAGCATCTTCCTGAAAAAGGTGATAGATGTACGGTTTGTTATGATGATAGACTTGATAATACAGTTGCTAAAGCAAAAGAATTAGGTCATGATAAATTTACAACTACTCTTTTAATCTCTCCAAAAAAATCTCAAGAAAAATTAGACATCATTGGTCACAATTTAGAAAAACTTCATGGTATTGAGTTTATTTATAGAGATTATAAAGCAGGAAATGGTGCTGAAATACAAGGTAAAAAAGTAAAAGAAAATTCTTTATATAGACAAAATTATTGTGGTTGTTTATTTGGACTATCAGCGCAAAGAGAAGCTCAAGATAAAATCATGGATGAAATGTTTAATCCAATTTCAAATCAAATATTACCTGAATCAATTGAAGAAAGACTAGAACTTTATAAAAGAAGAAATGCTCTTGAAACAAGTGGTGAAAAATATAAAATTGTAAAACATAGATTTTTAAACTACAGACTTTTAAGCGCACGTGTTAAAGTAGCTAAACAAATAGTATCTTCATATGTTCTACCATATTCAATGATAAATAGAAATAAAACTAATGGACGAATTGAATATGAAAAAGATGGAATAAATTATCTAAATAGAGATGAATTAAAAATCATTTCAATTCAAAAGTTTAATTCCCTTGCAAATACAAGTTATAAAAATGTAAAAGAGTTAATGTATCTTCCTCCTTCTTTTGATGAAGAACTAGAAGTACGTTCTAAAATTTTAAAAAGTGCATTTAACTTGAGTACAATTTTAATTTTAGATGAAATAATAGATGCAAAATATGAGATTGAACTAAATGCCGAAACTTACGATGATGTAAGAGAAGAAATCGTATGAAACTCTTAGTTTGCGCAATGGAGACATCTTCAAATATTCACTTAAAAGAGTTAAAAAAATATTTTAATGATGATATAGAAATGGTAGGGGTATTTGATAAAGAGCTTGGAAATCCTCTTTATGATTTAACAGCTTTAGCTATTATGGGAATTGTAGATGCTTTAAAAAAGTTAAGATTTTTCTTCAAACTTCGAGATGAATTAGTAGAGCTTGCAAGTGATTGTGACAAAGTTTTACTTATGGATTCATCAGGCTTTAACCTACCACTTGCAAAAAAACTAAAGGCAACATATCCTAATAAAGACATTATTTACTATATCTTGCCACAAGCTTGGGCTTGGAAGCCAAAGCGTGTAAAAAAACTAGAAAAATATTGTACAAAATTATGTTCAATCATACCTTTTGAGCAAGAAATGTATGCTGATAAAGAAAAGATTACTTATGTAGGACATCCTCTTTTAGATGAAATTTCAGAGTTTAAAAAAGAGCTAAGCTCAAGTGGAAAAATTGCTTTTATGCCAGGAAGTAGAAAAACTGAAATAAAAAATCATATGCCAATTTTTAAAGAGCTTGCAAAAAAAATACCAAATAAAGAACATATTTTAATTATTCCAGAAAAATTTGATAAAGAATATATCGAAAAAACTTATGGTGATATTAGTGACTTTACAATATCAACACAAGCACATAAAACTCTTCAAGAAGCTGAATATGGATTTATTTGTTCAGGCACAGCAACACTTGAAGCTGCACTTATTGGAACTCCTTTTACTCTATCATATATTGCAAAGAAAATTGACTATTTTATTGGCTCAAGATTTGTAAAACTATCTCATGTTGGACTTGCAAATATTTTCTTTGATAAAATGGGAAGAACAGAGATTCATAAAGAATTTTTACAAGAAAACGTAACAGTTGAAAACCTACTAAATGATTATAAAACAATGGATAAAAAGTTATTTTTTGAAAAATCACAAACTCTACGAGAATACTTACAAAATGGAAGTTCTCAAAATGTAGCAAGCATAATTCAAAACTAATTTTTTTTTAGATATAATATTTACCATTAATTAATAAAAAATATTAGGATAATACATGTTAGATATTACACAAATTCAAGAAATTCTACCTCATAGATATCCACTTCTTCTTGTGGATAGAATCACAGATATGGAACTTAAAAAAACTATAAAAGGTTTCAAAAATATTTCTATTTCAGAACCAGCATTTCAAGGTCACTTCCCAGGTCATCCAATTTACCCTGGTGTATTAATCCTAGAGGGTATGGCACAAGCTGGTGGAATTTTAGCACTTAAAAGTTCAGAATTAAGTGAAGAAGAGATGAAAAATAAAGTAATCTACTTCATGAGTATTGACAAAGCTAAATTTAGAAATCCTGTTAAACCGGGTGATAGATTAGATTACGAATTAGAAGTAATCAAAATGAAAAATACTTTAATGATGTTAAGTGGTAAAGCTTATGTTGATGGTAAGCTAACTGCTGAAGCTGAATTTAAAGCTATGATAGTGGACAAATAGGCTTACTATGAATAATATACATAAAACTGCAATAATTGAAGAAGGTGCTAGATTAGGTGATAATATCACTATTGGTGCTTTTGTCATTATTGGAAGTAATGTATCAATTGGTGATGGAACAGTAGTAGATTCACATACTGTAATTGATGGGAAAACTACGATAGGAAAAAACAATCATATTTTTTCTCATGCAGCAATTGGAACAATACCTCAAGACCTTAAATTTAATGGTGAGGATGTAGAGCTAATTATTGGAGATAACAATAAAATTAGAGAATTCACACTGTTCAATCCAGGAACAATTGGTGGTGGTTCAATCACAAAAATAGGTAACAACAACTTATTTATGGGTTACACTCATGTTGCTCATGATGTAATTATTGGAAACAATTGTGTTTTTGCAAATGGTGCAACACTTGCTGGTCATGTAGAGGTTGATGACTTTGTCGTTGTTGGTGGACTTACTCCAATTCATCAATTTTGTAAAATTGGAACACATGTAATGGTTGGAGGTGCTTCAGCAGTTGCTCAAGATATTCCTCCATACTGTTTAGCAGAAGGGAATAAAGCTGTTTTAAGAGGTCTTAACTTAAACGGATTAAGAAGAAGATTTAAAGATAGAGCTGATATTAATGCAATTAAAAGTGCATATAAAGCACTTTTTGAATCAGGTAATCCAATAGCAGATGTTGCAAAAGAATTACTAGAAACTAGTGAAAATGAACATGTAAAAGAATTAGCAAGTTTTGTAGCAAATACAAAACGTGGTATTCCTTACAATAGAAAATAATAAATAGGTAGAAAATGAGTAAAATTATATGTGACTTTTGTGGAGCAACTGACTCTAAAGATAATCCAGTAATTGCAGGAGATAATGCTTCTATTTGTAAAGCTTGTGTAACTGCAGCAAACGATATTATGAGTGGTAGTCTTCCTATAGAAGATAATGTTGGAAATCAAAGTAATGCTGAGAAAGAAGAAGTAGTATTAAGAACACCTTCTCAATTAAAAGCAATTTTAGATGAGTATATAATTGGACAAGATACAGCTAAAAAAGTTTTATCTGTTGCAGTTTATAATCACTATAAAAGAATTTTTAGACATCATGAAATAGATGATGATACAGAATTAAGTAAATCAAATGTTTTATTAATAGGACCAACAGGTTCTGGTAAAACATTATTAGCACAAACTATCTCAAAATATTTAGATGTTCCTTTAGCAATTGCTGATGCTACATCTTTAACTGAAGCTGGATATGTTGGTGATGATGTTGAAAATGTAATCACTAGATTAGTTCAAGCAGCAGATGGTGATATTGAAAAAGCTCAAAGAGGTATTATCTTTATTGACGAAATTGATAAAGTAGCAAGAATGAGTGAAAACAGATCAATTACTAGAGATGTTTCAGGAGAAGGTGTTCAACAAGCATTACTTAAAATAGTAGAAGGTGCAACTGTTAATGTTCCTGCTAAAGGTGGAAGAAAACACCCAGGACAAGAAGCACTTCAAGTTGACACTACAAATATCTTATTTGTTTGTGGTGGAGCTTTTGATGGTTTAGAAGATATTATCAAGAAAAAAGAAGGTGCTAATATTTTAGGATTTAATCAAGAAGCAAAAAGTAGTAAAAAAGATAAAAACTTGATTACAAAAGTAGAAGCTGATGATTTAGTTAAATATGGATTAATTCCAGAATTAATTGGTCGTCTTCATATGCTAGCAACTTTAAATGAAATTACAGAAGATGATATGGTTCATATTTTAACTGAACCTAAAAATGCATTAATTAAACAATATATTAAACTTTTTGAAATGGATGATGTAACACTTAAATTTGAAAAAACTGCCTTAAAAGAGCTTGCAAAACTTGCAATTGAAAGAAAAACAGGAGCAAGAGGATTAAGATCAATTTTAGAAGATATTATGCTTGATATTATGTTTGATTTACCTGATTATAAAAATAAAACAATAACAATAACAAAAGATGTGGTTCTAAAATTAAAAGAACCAAAAGTTGCATAAAAGGATGACATGTGTTTTTAGATAAATTAATTGGCCTATTTTCAAGTGATATGGCTATTGACTTGGGAACTGCTAATACTATTGTTTCAGTAAAGGGAAAAGGTATCATTATTAATGAACCTTCAGTTGTTGCTGTTCAAAAAGATAAAGATGGTAGAGATAAAATTTTAGCAGTTGGACAAGAAGCTAAGCAAATGATTGGGAAGACTCCTTTAAATATTCAAGCCGTACGTCCTATGCAAGATGGTGTTATTGCTGATTTTGAGATGACTGAAAGAATGATTAGATACTTCATTGAAAAAGCACATTCTAGAAAATCATTTATTCGTCCAAGAATTATCATTTGTATTCCATATGGTATTACACAAGTTGAAAGAAAAGCAGTTGAAGAATCAGCAATGAGTGCAGGTGCTAGAGAAGTATTCTTAGTAGAAGAGCCAATGGCAGCTGCAATTGGTGCGGGAATTCCTGTATCAGATCCATCTGGATATGTAATTGTTGATATTGGTGGAGGTACTACTGAAATAGGTGTTACATCACTTGGGGGACTAGTTTTATCAAAATCTATAAAAATTGCTGGTGATAAATTTGATAAATCAATTATTGAACATGTTAGGCAAAATTACAATTTATATATAGGTGAGAGAACTGCTGAAAATATCAAAATTGAAATTGGTACTGCTATTAAACTTGATACAGAACTAAAAATCAAAGTTAAAGGTAGAGATAACTCTGGATTACTTTCAACAATTGAATTAGGTAGCGAAGGTGTTAGATCTGCAATAAAAGAACCACTTAAAGAAATTGCATCAGCAGTTCGTTCTGTATTAGAGCAAATGCCTCCTGATTTAGCAGGTGATGTTGTTGACAATGGTGTTATTTTAACAGGTGGAGGTGCTTTAATTAGAGGCCTTGATATTTATTTAGCTGATATTATTAAACTTCCAGTTAAAGTTGCTGAAGATCCATTATTAGCAGTTGCTTATGGAACTAGTGCTGTATTAGATGAGGATGCTTTACTTAAACTAATCACTAATGCGTAAATTCTT
>NYWO01000019.1 GCA_002685075.1 Arcobacter sp. | reverse complement strand
TGCATATTTATTAGTAAATACAGAACCCATAGCTTCCATTACTGCTGGAGATGTAAAGTTCTCACTTGCAATCATTTCTAAATGGTCTGTTTGTCTCTCCAATTCATTCTCACATATTTGAAATACTTCTGCGTCTGCTTCTTTTAGGTTTGCGTTTGATATATAGTTCATGGTTTTTTCCTTATTCTCTTTTCGTGATAATAATATTATATCTAGTATTATTCTTCATCATCGTGAAGATTAATCTCATTTTTAACTGGTTTCATAGCTGGGAAAAGTAATACATCTCTAATTGAGTGCTCATTTGTAAGCATCATTACTAATCTATCCATTCCGATACCTTGACCTGCACATGGAGCCATTCCATAAGATAATGCATTTACGAAATCTTCATCCATTTCATGTGCTTCATCATCACCACCAGATTCTTTTGCTTCCATTTGACCTTCAAATCTTTTTAATTGATCAATTGGATCATTAAGCTCTGAGAATGCATTTGCTATTTCTTTTCCCGCAATAAATAATTCAAATCTATCAGTTAAGTGAGGCTTTTCATCATTTCTTCTTGCAAGTGGAGAAATTTCCACTGGATATTCTGTAATGAAAGTAGGGTCTATTAGTTTATCTTCAACGTATTCATCAAATAATTCACCTTGCAATTGCCCTAGATTCATTTTTTCATTTACATCTACATTTGCAGCTTTTAAATAAGCAATGATCTTTTCTTTATCTTCTGTAATATTAGCTGGAACACCACCAATACTTGTTAAAGATTCAATTAATGGAATTTCACTAAAGTTTGCGAAATTAATTTCTAAATCTCCATAAGGTAATATCGTTGGTAAATCTAAATGTTCAAATAAATATTCAAAATATTCTTTTGTTAAAGAGATTAAATCTTTATATGTTTTATAAGCCCAGTAAAATTCAATTGATGTGAATTCTGGATTATGTGTTGCATCCATACCTTCATTTCTAAAACATCTATTGATTTCAAATACAGCTTCAAATCCACCTACAATACATCTTTTTAAATATAATTCAGGAGCAATTCTTAAAAATCTATCTACACCTAAAGCATTGTGATGAGTAGTAAATGGTTTAGCATTGGCTCCACCTGCTATTGGATGCATCATTGGAGTTTCAACTTCTAAGAAACCTTTATCTTCAAAGAATCTTCTTGTAAGTGAAATAACTTTTGATCTAATATGGAAAGTTTTTCTAACTTCACTATTCATGATTAAATCTAAGTATCTTTGTCTATATCTAAGCTCTTTGTCTTGAATACCATGATATTTCTCAGGAAGTGGAGAAATTGATTTTGTTAATATTTTTAAGCCATCAACATGTAGTGATAATTCGCCTTTTCCTGTTACAAATGGATATCCAGAAACTTCAATAATATCACCAACTTCTACAGTTTTTTTGAAAGTTTCATTATAAAAACCTTCTGGAAGATTATCCCTACTTACATATACTTGTAATAATCCTGATTCGTCTTCAATCTTTAAAAAAGATGCTTTTCCCATAAGTCTAAAGAATTTAATTCTTCCTGCGACTGTATAGTTTCTTTTTTCATCTCTTTTATCTTCTAATTGGAAAATATCGCTATTTACATTTAAAAATTTACCAATTGTCGTATTTCTTGAGCTTTCATTTGAGTAAGGGTTTATTCCTGTTTCTCTTAATTTCTCAGCTTTTTCTATTCTTTGTTGTATATATTTATTTTCGAACAATAAAAATTCCTTATTTATTTTCTTCTGATTTATTTACTATGCTTTTTAATTTTTCTTTCGCAGTATTAATTTGCTCTTCTGAAGTATTTGCAGTATCAGAGATTGTTTCTTCTATCTTTTTAACAACTTCTTCTTCTACAGATTCTTTTACATCATCAATTGTACTTTGAACTCCTTCTGTAATATTCTTCTTAGTTTCTTCAAAGTTTTTCTTTATTTCAGATATTTTTGGTTCTTTAGTTTTTTCTATAACAGTATCTACAGTATTTCCAATTTTATCAGTAATTAAAGTAGTGTCAATTTGTATAATATATGAACCTGTACTAATTAAATGTGGCATCACAACTGAGCCTGCTGTTTTGTCGTCAATTGCTTTTTTGAAAGACTGAACTTGGTATAAAGCATATGAAATAACTGAAAATATTAAAAATACTTTAGCTGCTCCAAATACAAATCCAAAAATTCTATCAAATAATCCCAATCCGCTTGCAGCAAATATTTTGCTAACTATTACTCCTAAAATATAAATAATGATCCAAAAACCAACTAAACCAATAATAAAGCCGATTAATTTAATAGTAGACTGATTTTCTAACGCTAAAAAAGGAGCAATTAAATTACCAATATCATTTGCTGCTCTTGATGCTACAAAAATTGCACCAATAATTCCGATAATTCCAAAAACTTCTTTTATTAAGCCTCTAAATAAGCCTTTCAGTCCTAAAACTAGAGTAATACCTAGTATTACCATATCAAAAATAGTAAACTCTTGCATAGATTTCCTTTACATAATATGCGCTATTGTATCTAATCTTTTCAAAATTAAACTTTAAAAAAACTTTTGACTTTAATTTAATCTTTTTTAGATAAAATCTCTCCATGATAAAAAGATACCCAACAAAACAAATATTCGTAGGAAATGTACCAGTTGGAGGTGATGCCCCAATTCCTGTACAGTCAATGTGCTTCACAAAAACGACTGATGTTGAAGCTACTGTTGAGCAAATTCGTGCTTTACACTTTGCAGGTGCTGATATAGTAAGATTAGCAGTGCCAAATAAAGAAGCCGCTTTAGCTTTAAAAGAGATTAAAAAACAAGTAGATTTACCAATTGTTGCTGATATTCATTTTCACTACAAACTTGCACTAATTGCTGCTGAAGTTGTAGATTGTATTAGGATTAATCCAGGTAATATTGGAGATAAAAAAAGAGTACAAGAAGTTGTAAAGGCTTGTAAAGAAAGAAATCTTCCAATTAGAATTGGAGTTAATTCAGGCTCATTAGAAAAGCAGTTTGAAGATAAATATGGACAAACTCCTGAGGGAATGGTTGCATCTGCTGATTATAATATTAAATATCTTGAAGATTTAGGCTTTACAGATATAAAAGTATCATTAAAAGCAAGTGATGTTCAAAGAACAGTTCAAGCTTATAGAACTTTAAGACCTATGAATAATTATGCATTTCACTTAGGTGTAACAGAAGCTGGAACACAATTTCACTCTACAATTAAATCTTCAATTGCTTTAGGTTCATTACTTTTAGATGGTATTGGTGATACATTAAGAGTTTCAATGACTGGAGAATTAGAAGAAGAGATAAAAGTAGGTAAGGCAATACTAAAAGATGTTGGAATTGCTAAAGATGGCTTAAATATAATCTCTTGTCCTACTTGTGGAAGAATAGAAGCTGACTTAGTAAATGCAGTAGCAGAAGTTGAAAGAAGAACTAAACATATCAAAGCTCCATTAGATGTATCTGTTATGGGATGTGTTGTAAATGCAATAGGAGAAGCAAAATCAGCTGATGTTGCAATTGCATTTGGAAAAGGTTCTGGACTTGTTATGAAAAAAGGTGAAATTGTTGCTAAATTATCAGGGGATGAATTAATCAATAAATTCCTTGAAGAAGTTGAATTTGAAGCAGAAAAAAGAAAATAATCTTTTCTGCTTTTTTACTTTTTGAAAAAGTACTTGAAAAATTTTATAACAATATTTTGGGGACTAATCGGTTTTACTTTATTATTCCAATATAAAAAAGCTTTTTCTTGTAGAGATTTATTTTTGAAAAAGCTTAACATTTTATTTGACATAAAGTCTGAATATAAAAAAAACTTTTCTGCCCAATGATAAGATTTAAAAGTTTTTTCAAAAGTTTTTTTCCACTCTTTTTCGTAAAGTTCTGGATTGTTTTTTGTAATTGCATTAGCTAAGATTCTAGCACTTCTCATTGAATAATAAATACCTTCATAAGTAAAAGGTAAAGTTTGACCTGCAGCATCTCCTACAAAAAAAACTCTGTTTTTATAAAAAGTATTTTTTTTATCCCAATTGGGAATATAAAAACCTTTTTTCTTTGCAGTAAGTGCATCTTTTTGTTTTAATAAATCTTCAAAAATATTAGAAGCATTTGATTTGGGTTCAAAAATAGAACCAATTGAAATATTATTTCCATGTGGAAATACCCAAGCATATCTTTTAGGAGAATATTTTGATCCAAAATAGAATTCACAAGAATCAATAACTTGATTCTTTACAATTACATAATTTGTTAAAAAAGATTTAGGATAAATACCTAATAAGTCTTTTTTTACATTGGATTTAACACCATCTGCACCTACTAGATATTTCGCTTTTATTAATAGAATTTTATTTTCTATTTTAATTTTTGCAATTATATAATCTTTAAAATATTCTGCACTTTTATATTTTCCTTGGATTAAATTTGTACCTTCTTCCTGTGCTAATAGTCTTAATTTGTTATCAAACTCTTTTCTTAAAACTATTGATAAAGGAGCTTTTTTTATATTAAATTTTACATTGTTTGATGTAGAAAATAAATTTACATTTGTTATTTGTTTTGTTTCTAGCTCTTTTGGTAAATTAAACTCTTCAAAAACTTTTGATTTTATGCCTCCACCACAAGGTTTGTCATAATTAAAGTTTTTTTCAATTAATATATTATTTACATTATTTTTATTTAATTCTCTTGCTAAAGTCGAACCAGCTGGTCCTCCTCCAATTATTAAAGTATCTGTAATAAAGTCAAATTTTTTATTCATATTTAAACCTAGTGTTTTATTAATTATATTATACGCAAAATAATTTATATATTCTAAAATGATTTTAGATATAATCCCATATTAATAAAATGGAGTAATATGGATAGCGTTTATAGTATTAATATAGAAAGAGCAGTATTAAGTTCAATACTTTTTAATCCTGAAGAATTGGAAGATGTTTTGGGTGTATTAAAAGGAAAAGATTTCTATCTTCCTGCACATCAAAAGATATTTGATGTAATGATTAACCTTCACAATGATGATATGCCAATTGATGAAGAGTTCATTCGCAAAAGAATAAACGCAAAAGATGTTGATGATTCAATTTTAATAGAAATTTTATCAGCAAATCCTATTACAAATACACTTGCATACGTGCGAGAGATTAAAGATGGTTCAGTAAAAAGAGAATTATCAACACTTGCAACTACTATCAAAAAAGTCGCACTTGAAGAAGAAGTAACTGGTAATGAAGCTCTTGATACAGTTCAAGGTGAATTATACAAAATTTCTACTGATTCTGCAACTTCTGAATTAAAAGATATGCAAGAAATTACAGGTGATACACTTTCTTATATTGAGAGAATGAAAAAACTTGGAAATAAACACCTAATTGGTGAAACAACAGGTTTTGAGGATCTTGATAGAAAAACAACTGGATTTAATGAAGGGGATTTGATTATCATTGCTGCAAGACCTGCGATGGGGAAAACAGCACTTGTACTAAACATGGCTTTAAAAAATGTAGAAGCTAAAAAAGGAGTAATCTTTTTCTCACTTGAAATGCCAGCGGAGCAATTAATGTTAAGAATGCTAGCTGCAAAAACATCTATTCCTTTACAAAATCTTAGAAAAGGTGATATGAGTGATAATGAATGGAGTCAGTTAAGTGGTGCGTTTGAAGATTTAAATACAAAGAAATTATTTGTAGATGATGGTGGTAGTATAAATATTAATCAACTTCGTGCACGTGTAAGAAAATTAGCACAAAATGAAGATAATAATATTTCTCTTGTAATCATCGATTATCTTCAACTTATGCAAGGAACAGGTGGAAAAGATAGACACCAAGAAGTATCGGATATATCAAGAGGTCTTAAAATGCTTGCAAGAGAGATGAAAATCCCAATTATTGCACTTTCTCAGCTAAACAGGGGACTAGAAAATAGACCGGATAAACGACCAATGCTTTCAGATTTAAGAGAGTCTGGAGCTATTGAGCAAGATGCAGATATTATTATGTTTGTATATAGAGATGATGTATATAAAGAAAGAGATGAAGCAAGAAAAGAGAAAGAAGCCAAAGATAAAGGTGAAGAATATAAATCATCTTTTGTAAACAAGCCAGTAGAGGAAGCAGAAATTATTATTGGTAAACAAAGAAATGGACCTATTGGGACTGTAAAGCTTGATTTCCAAAAAGCACTTACTCGTTTTATTGATAAAGAGAATGATATGAACTCGTCAACACCGATTGAAGTTGTTTTTGAAAATGTTGCAGATATTGAGAGAGAAACTAATATGGATATGCCTGATATTCTTTAGTTACTTAAAACAAACATAAAAAAAATAATTAGTTATGTATTATAATAAGTTATAATATTATTTATAGATAATCTTTTGTATTCTTAAAATACAAAGGACTTATCATGAAAAAGATGAAAAAAGGTTTTTCTCTGTTGGAGTTAATATTCGCTATTGTTGTTATTGGTATTATTGCATCTTTTGCAATACCAAAATATTTAGATACTAAAGATTCTGCAATGGCTTCAACAATAAAAAGAGATATTGCCACGGCAACTACTTCAATTAAAAGTCATTATTTAGTAAATGGAGATATTGCTAAAATTTCTGATGCGATTGCTTTAAATGAAACTCATTGGGGGATAGAAGATTCTAAAATCACATATAAAGATAATGGAAAAGATTGTGTCTCTTTAGAAGTTAAAGACAACTCTGGCACTAAAACTCTTGAACTTACAGTTGACTCAACAGCTACAAATGGTATTTGTAAAATTTTAACAGCTGATGGGATTAAGTCTACAATTTACAATCTGTATTAATCATTCCCTTTTTCGTATCCTTATAAAAGATGCAAACTTTGGTTTACCAAATCTTGTGAGATTATAGTATTTAAAAGTGACTATATCTCCAATTTTTGGGTGATTAATTCTTTCTTCTTTTGAAAAGCCATTTCCTAAATTAAAAACTATATTATTTTCAAGTTTTAAAACCAAACTTTTAAATTTAGCTTTTGTATTTTTTGTATCTTCTGTCTTTTCATGATAATTTATACCTATTACTTCAGCTTCTGCATCTAAAAACTTTTTCACTTTTAGTATATTAGTACTTCTTCCTACAAAATATTCTAAAGTTGGATTTTTTATCATTACTCCTTCTGCTTTTAAGTTTATTACTTTTTGTAAATATTTTTCTAAATGCATATTATTTTGACATTTGATTTGCTCTATTATTTTTATATATTTATTTTTATTTATACGTTGCCACTTTTTTATCTTTTCAAGTCTTTTTAAAAAAGTACCTTTTTCTTCTGGGACTTCAAAAATATTGTATGTAATTTTATGCCAATGTTTACTTGGATTTTTATCTAATACAATACTTTGTATATTTTCAAAATCATTTCTTTTTGTCCAAAGTTCACCATCAAGTTTAAAGCTTGGGAAATTCTTTATAAACCATTTTGGTGCATAGATAATATTTCCATTTTTACTAAGAAGTTGTTTCCCATTCCAATAAGCTCTTATACCATCAAGTTTTTCACTCATCAACCAATTTTCAATATGATAAGTTTTATTATATGTTTTTGCTTTTTGTAATTCAATTGCAGAGGAAAATTTACTTAAAAATAATAGTAAAATAATATAAAAAAATAATCTCATAAGGTTCCTTTTAGTAATTTAATTAATTATATTTAAAGCAATATTAAATAATTGCAATAAATCATAAAGTCATAATAATTATTTAGATAAAATAATTTACTTTTCACTAATTTTAGTGTTATAAAAGGATATATTTGAATAAAAAATTATTAACAGAAGATGAAAAAAAGATATTATTAGATTCTATTAGAAGTATTGACGATTTTCCAAAAGCTGGTATTGTATTTAAAGATATTACAACATTATTAAATGATAAAGATGCTTACAAACTTTTAATGACGCATTTTGAAGATAGATATAAAGATTATAATTTAGATTATATAGCAGGAATCGATTCAAGAGGTTTTATTTTTGGTGCAGCCTTAGCTGACAGATTAGGAGTTGGTTTTGTGCCAGTTCGAAAAAAAGGGAAACTTCCTAGTACTACAGTATGTGAAAAATATGAATTAGAATATGGCTTTGATGAAGTAGAGTTGCATTTAGATGCATTTAGAAATGAAAAAGACGCAAGAGTACTTTTAATAGATGATATTATTGTAAGTGGCGGTACGGCTTATGCAGCAGCAAACTTAATTAAAAAATTAAATGTAGACTTAGTAGAGATGTGCTTTTTAATGGATATTAAAATGCTAGGTGGGGCTAAAAAACTTGAAAAAGTAGCGCCAGTTTATTCTGTATTAGAAATATAAAGAGGAAAAAATATGAATGATTATATACCAAAATCAAGTCCTTTTGATCCAGATGAAAAAGGGCAATTTGGAATTTTTGGAGGGCAATATGTTCCTGAAACATTAATGCCTATTTTAAAAGAATTAGAAAAAGAGTATAAAAAATATAGATTTGATGAAGAGTTTTGGGCTGAAGTAAATGCATTATTAAAAGATTATGTTGGTAGAGAACATCCTCTTTATTTTGCAAAAAATATTTCAGATGAAATTGGTGCAAAAGTATATTTAAAAAGAGAAGATTTAAATCATACAGGTGCACATAAAGTAAATAACGTAATTGCTCAAGGATTACTAGCAAAAAAACTTGGAAAAACAAAAGTTATTGCTGAAACTGGTGCTGGACAACATGGAGTTGCAAGTGCTACGATTGCTGCACTTATGGGTTTAGAATGTACTGTTTTTATGGGTGCAAAAGATGTAGAAAGACAAGAATTAAATGTATTTAGAATGAAGCTTTTAGGTGCAAAAGTTGTATCAGTTGAGAGTGGAAGTAAAACCCTTAAAGATGCTATGAATGATGCAATTAGATTTTGGGTTACAAATGCACGTGATACTTTCTATATTATTGGAACAGTTGCAGGTCCTCATCCTTATCCTATGATGGTTAGAGATTTTCAAGCAGTTATTGGATACGAAGCAAGAAAGCAAATCTTAGAAAAAGAAAATAGACTTCCTGATTATGTTGTTGCATGTATTGGAGGTGGTTCAAATGCTATTGGTATGTTCTCTCATTTCTTAGAAGATAAAGAAGTAACTTGCGTTGGAATTGAAGCAGGTGGATTGGGTGTTGAAACAAATAAGCATGGATGTTCATTGGCTAAAGGAAGTCCTGGCGTATTACATGGCCAATGTTCTTACCTTTTACAAGATGAAGATGGTCAAGTAATTGAAGCTCATTCTATTTCAGCAGGGCTTGATTATCCAGGAATTGGGCCAGAACATGCTTTTCACAAAGATAACAATAGTGTTCAATATGATTCAGTTACAGATAAAGAAGCTTTAGATGCCTTTGTGTGGTTAAGTAGAAAAGAAGGAATAATCCCTGCTTTTGAAAGCTCTCATGCAATTGCCTATTTAAAAAAGGCAAAAGACAAACTAAAAGATAAAATTGTGATTATCAATTTATCTGGACGTGGTGATAAAGATATGATCCAGGCAAAAAGTTTATTAAATTTTGACTAAAAAGGAAAAAGATGGAACAGTTCTTTAAAAAGTTTCAACCCCATTCAGGAAAAATATTTACAACTGTAATTGTTATATTTTTTTCATTTTTAACTTACAATCTTTATCAAGCTCCAGTTAGTGGATTTGAAGAAAAGTTTGTTTATTTATTAAAAGAGTATGGATATATAATACTTTTTGCATGGGGTATGCTTGAAGGAGAAGCTGGTCTTATCATGGCTGGTCTTTTAGCGCATACAGGAGATATGAATTTATATATTGCTATTTTTGTAGCTGGTCTTGGTGGTTTTGCAGGAGATCAAGTTTATTTTTATATAGGTAGATTTAACAAATCATATGTTCACAAAAAATTTAAAGGACAAAGAAGGAAGTTTGCTTTAGCACATTTATTACTTCAAAGATACGGGTGGCCAATTATTTTTGCACAAAGATATATGTATGGAATGAGAACAATTATTCCAATCTCAATTGGACTTACAAGATACAATGCCAAGACATTTGCTATTATTAATCTTATATCAGCATGGTGTTGGGCTGCAATTACTATTGTTCCTGTTTGGTATTTTGGTGAAGAAATTTTAAAGATATTACATTGGGTAAAAGAACATTGGTATTTAGCATTACCTATTGCTTTAGGTTTTGGAGGTAGTATTATTTACTATTTTAATAAAGCATCGAAAAAAGCAGAAAAGAAAAATTTAAAAGGGCAAGAAAATGAAAATTAATTTAACGAATACAAAAATAAATAAAATAAAATCAGATATTCAAATTGTATTAGTAGATAAACTTGATGATTTAAAAGAAAAAGAGTTATTAGAAAGTTTAGGGTTTAAAATTTCTGATGAAGCTTTAGTTTATTTACCAGAATCTGGGAAAATATTTGTTGCTTACGAAGAAGAAACATATGATTGTTTGGCAATTGCAATTGCAACAGCAATTAAAAAATTCCAAACAACAACTTTTAAAAATGCAAAATTAGATTTAAGTTATTTTGATTCAAAAATTTTAAAATATATTGTTGAGGGCACACTTTTAGGTTCATATACTTTTGATAATTATAAATCAGAACAAGAGAAA
Source organism: Arcobacter sp. (assembly GCA_002685075.1). Taxonomy (GTDB): domain Bacteria; phylum Campylobacterota; class Campylobacteria; order Campylobacterales; family Arcobacteraceae; genus Poseidonibacter. The sequence goes on along the minus strand of NYWO01000019.1, from coordinate 11,444 downwards.
AAGAAAAAACAAGAATTAATAATCTCAATTTTGGAAGATTCACCAACATTAGATAACATAGAATTAAATACTATTTTAAATGAGTCTACAATTATTTCAAAAGCAGTAAATAAAGCAAGAGATATGGTTAATACAACTCCTGGCGATTTTTATCCAGACATAATGGCAAAACTTGCAAAAAAACTAGCAAAAGATGTAAAAATAGAGTGTAAAATTAAAGGTGAAAAATTCTTAGAAAAAAATGATATGAATGCAATGCTTAGTGTTGGACGTGCATCTATAAATGAATCTAAATTAATTCATTTATCTTATAAACCAAAAGATGCAAAAAAGAAGATTGTTCTTGTGGGAAAAGGTCTTACTTATGATTCAGGTGGATTATCTTTAAAGCCAGCAGATTATATGGTAACAATGAAATCTGATAAATCAGGTGGTTGTGCTGTATTAGCAACTATCTGGGCAATTGCAAAACTAGAACTTCCATATGAAGTTCACGCAGTAGTAGGTGCAGTAGAAAACATGATAGGTGGAGATGCTTATAAACCTGATGACGTATTAAAAGCTAAAAATGGAAAGACTATAGAAGTGAGAAATACAGATGCAGAAGGAAGACTAGTTCTTGCTGATTGTTTATGCTATGCACAAGATGAGATTAAAGATATTGATTATATTTTTGATTATGCAACATTAACAGGTGCTTGTGTAGTTGGAGTCGGACAATATACGACTGGTATTATGGGGAATAATGAAATTTTAAAAAGAAATGCAGTTTTATCGGCTTTAAAATCAGGAGAATATGCAACTACTTTAGATTTTAATAGATATTTAAAGAAAACAATAAAATCTGATATTGCAGATATATCGAATATTGCAAGCACTAGATATGGTGGAGCAATTACAGCAGGGTTGTTTTTAGATAATTTTGTTGAAAAAGAAAATAAAGAAAAATGGATTCATTTTGATATTGCAGGACCTGCATTTGTTGAAAAAGCATGGGGATATAATCCTTATGGTGCAAGTGGAGCAGGTGTTAGAATGACAATAGAGTTTTTAAAAAATATTGATAAATAAGTTAAGAGATATTTAGTATATACTACTTATGAAAGGTTTGAATAATGGGATTATTAAATAAAAAGATTCTACTTATAACAATAGTTTTTATAAGTGTATCTCTTAGTATTTATTTATTAGCATATAAGTTAACTAATGAAACTATTCAAAAATCATTTACTAATCAAATAGAAATTAATCAAAATAATATTAATTTTACGATTAAACAATTTGATAAAACAAAATCTGATTTATTAAATACCCTAACAAATAATGAAGACTTAAAAAAGTTTATTACTACAAAAAATGATACAGAATTAAAAAAACTTTTTTTAACATTTGCAAATTCTGATAAACTAATAATGCAAATGCGAATATTAAATTTAAATGGTAATGAAATATTTAGATTAGATAAAGTAAAAGATGAATATCTTTTTCGAAATAAAAAAATCCTCCAAGATAAAGCACATAGAGACTATTTTAAAAGCTTTTTAAAACTAAAAAGAAAGGAACTAGGTATTTCTAAACTTGACTTAAATGTTGAAAATAACAAAGTTGAAAAACCTTTTAAATCTACAATTAGAATGGCTATGCCAATTTTCTTAGATAAAAAAGAAAAAGCTATTTTAATAATCAATTATGATATGAATAGTTTTATAAAAAATCTTTTTTCTTCATCTACATTTAATTTGTACTTAATTGATCAAGATGAATATTTTATTTATCATCCAAATGATAACTTTTCATGGTCAAGATATAAAGACAATAGAACCGTTATCGTTGATTATTTTTCAAAAAGTAGATTTGAAAAATTAGTTTTTAAAGATATTGATTTATGGAATAATAAATATAAAATCATTTATGAAAACAAACAAACAGCTGGCTTAAACTTTTTTATTGAAAAAACTACTGATATAGCTGGACTTATATTTTTAGGAAGTATACTTTTAGTTATGCCATTTTTTTATATGATTTTAGCCTACATAAAAAAGATAAAGTTGCTAAATTCTTCTATACTTGACTCAAAAGTAAAAATAGAATCAATACTTGATCATACTTCAGATGCAATTATTTTAATTGATTTAAGAGGAATAATACAAGAAATAAACCTATCTACCGAAAAGATATTTGGTTACAAAAAAGATGAGTTAATAAACAAAAATATAAATATTTTAGTTCCTGAACCACATCATAGTAAGCATGATAATTATATTAGAAATCATGATAAAAATATGCATAGTAAAGTAATCAATATTGATAGAGAATTATTTGCTGTAAGAAAAGATGGCTCAAGTTTATCTATAAGTTTAGTAGTTACAAAAGTTAATATCTCTAATTCTGAATACTTTATAGGAACAATAAAGAATTTAAGTGATGAAATTAAAACAAAAAAACTATTTGAGAATATTTTCACCTCTACAGCTATAGGTATTGCTATTGTTTTAAAAGATGGAAGCTTATGGCGAATTAATAAAAAATTTGCAGATATTGTTGAATATACAATAGATGAACTAAATAAATTGACATTTCAAGATATTACTCATAAAGATGATTTGAGTAAAGATTTAGACTTAGTTAATAAAGTGTTAAATAAAGAAATAGATGAATATTCTATTGAAAAAAGATATATTACTAAATCAGGGAAAATCGTATGGGTAAATTTAAGGGTTAAGGGTGTTTTTAGTAGTGAAAACAATGAAATATTTGATTATTTTATAGCAAGTGTTGATAATATTACAGAACAAATTCAGATTAAAAATAAACTAAAAGAAGCTGAAGAAATAGCACATATTGGACATTGGTTATGGGATATTAGAAAAGAAACTGTTGATTTTTCTGATAATATGTTAGCAATATTTGGAAAAACAAAAGAAACATTTAATAATAATTATGAGTCTTTTATTAATATAATCCATAAAGATGACAAAGAAAATATTCTTCATATTTTTAATGAATGTCTTTATATGAAAAAAGATTTAGAAATTGAGTATAGAATAATTGTTAATAATGAAATAAAATTTATTTATGCAAAAGGTAGAATTTTATACTTAGGTGAAGAAGCAATCGAATTCTTTGGTACCTGTCAAGATATTACTAAATTAAAGATATTAGAGAAAGAAACTAAAAAAAGAGAACTTATATTAATGGAGCAATCTAAGCTAGCTTCTATGGGAGAGATGGTTGGTTCAATTGCACATCAATGGAGACAGCCTTTAAACTCTATTGGATTTATTTTGCAAGATATGATTTCTGCTTATAAACATAATGAATTTAATGAAAATTATCTAAAAGAAGTAAAAAAAGAGATGATGGAACAGTTAAACTATATGTCAGAGACTATTGATGAGTTTAGAAACTATTTTAAAAACAATGAGCCATACAAAGAATTTAATATTATTAATACTTTACTTGATGTTAATAAGCTTTATCGAGCTCATATCGATAAGTTTTATTTACATCTAAAAATAAAAGTAAATAAAAAAGATGTAAAAGACTTAAACCAAGAAGAGATAAATAGATTTAAAATAATTAGTCAAGAATCACAATTAAAACAAGTTATAATTAATTGTATATCAAATGCTAAAGATGCAATTATTGAACTTGATGATCCAATAAAAGAACAAAAAAATATAATAGTTAAAATAGAAGAAAATGAAAAAAATATTCAAATTTTTATAAATGATTTAGCAGGTGGAGTGTCTTCTAAAACGTTATCAAGAGTGTTCGAGCCTTATTTTACTACCAAAAATATGGGTACAGGTCTAGGCTTGTATATTTGTAAGACTATTTGTACTCAATCCTTAAAAGGTGATATCGAGTATAAATATAATAAAGAAAAAATTAATAATAGAAAATACTTAGGTTCAAGTTTTATTATTACTTTACCTAAGACTATTTAGAATCTAGAATATGAAGAATATTTAATCTTCATATATAGATTCTATATGAATCTCAAATTTAGCACCATAATGAGTATTTCCATTGTGATTAAATTCTTCATTACATACAGTTAATTTACCTTGTAGATGATTTTCTACTATTTGCCTAGACATATAAAGTCCAATTCCTGTTCCTGTTTCTTTTTTTGTAGTAAAATATGGCTGAAAAATTTTATGAATATACTCCGGAGGAATTCCTCCTGCATTATCATGAACAGTTATTATAAATTCATTATTAACTTTTCGAGTACTTATTTTTATAAGTCTTTCTTTATCTTGTTTCACTAATTCATCAATTGCATTTTTTTTGATATTTATTAATACTTGTATAAGTTCATTTTGATAGTTACACAAATGAAAATCTTCAATATCTTTTATTTCTTCAATTTTGTATATTCTCATTTGAGAAAAGATTAATTTTTCAACTTTTTCTAAAGTATCTTTTATGTAAAAAGAAGATTCTAATTTATTTGGTTTTAGATAACTTTGAAAATCATTTAGTGTTGTATCCATATATTGGATTGAATTCATGATATTTTCAATCATATTATCTAATGTGTTATCTTCATCGATTATCTTACCGAATTCTTTTTCAAGTTTAATATTTGATGTACATATAGAAATGGTATTTAAAGGTTGCTTCCATTGATGTGCAATATTTGTAAGCATTTCACCCATTGCAGCCATCTTAGATTGCATCATTAACATTCTTTCTTGTTTTAGAGCTTCTCTTTCATTTAATAATTCTTTTTCAAATTGTCTAAGCTCATCTACTAAGTCTTCAATATCTATTGGTTTTACTATAAATTTTTTTACTTTTAATTTAATAGCTTCTATAAAATATTCTGGTTCACTAAATGCAGATGCAAGAATAATTGGAATATCAAGATTGTTTTTTTTCAATTTTTTATACATATCAACACCGTTCATTTCTGGCATGTTTATATCAGAAATAATTATATCAGGTTTGATTTCTATAACCTTATTTATTGCTTCTAAAGGATTTTTAAAAGTATATATATGAGAGATTTCTCTACTTAAAATTTTACCAATTTTTTTTAAAAGAAATTCATCATCTTCAACTATCATTACACGTAAATCAATCATAAAATATTACCTCTTTTTTTACTAAAAATAATCTTAGCATATTTTTATGCATATTAAGATAAAATAAAAAAATAATGAGAAGGTATTAATTTTATGGAAGACAGTTTTTTAAAAAAAATAAGCATTTTAATAGTAGATGACAATGAAAATGATTTAGACATAATTGCCAAATCATTAAGTCGATACTTTAAAAAAGTACATATAGCTTCTAATGGTGCAGATGCATTTGAAATTTATAAAGAAAATAAAAATATTGATATTATAATTTCAGATATAGAAATGCCTAAAATAAATGGACTAGAATTATTAAAACTTATTAGAAATTCAGATTTATATATACCTTTTTTAATAGTGTCAGCAACTCTTGACCAAGATATGTTGATAAAAGCTATTAATTTAAATGTTAGTTCTTTTCTTCCTAAACCTATCAAACTTCATTCTCTTATTAAAAAAATAGATGTCCTTTGTGAAAGAAAGTATTTTAAGTACAAAGAAGAATTAAGAAAAGAAGAAGTAGAAAATTATTTAGATTCAGTTAATAGTGTAGCTTTTATCTATAAAATGAATCAAAATGGTAATATCACATATATGAATGATACAATGTTAGAAATAACAGGATATAAGGAAAGTGATGTAGATAAGTTGACTTTCGATGATATTATTCATCCTGATATTCCTAATAAATATATTGAACAAACATGGAAAACTATAAGAAATGGTGAGTTATGGAAGGGTAATACAAAATTTATTACTAAAAATAAAGATGAGTTTTATTTAAATAGTACAATATTTAAATTAACTAGTGAAGATGAATCCTATATAACAATTGCTTTTTTAACAACTAAAGAAAATCTTGAAAAAAGAGATTTTCATAAAAAAGTTATAAATAGTATAAAAGAGTTTCATCTAAAAGAAGCTAAATATAAAGAAGAAATTGAAAACTTAAATTCACAAAATTCTAATTTGATGTTTTTATCAACTGCAACTGCTGAATTAGAAGAAAAAATTGCTAGATTAAGCTCTCAAGTTTCTAAGTATGAATTAGAACTTAATGAAAAAGATAAAAGATATGAGAAAATGCTAAGATCAAAGCAAGAAGAAATTGGTAATTTTGTAGAAAAAGCACAAAAAGAGATGTTAAAAGTTTCTCAAATTCAAGAAGAGAATAATCTTTTAGAAAAGAATATTAAACTAATTGCAAAGCAAAATGTAATTTTAAAAGAAGAAAGTAAGAAATCTTTAATACGTATAAAAGATTTAGAAGAATTATTGAATATTAGCAAAATTAAAAAAAATTTTTAAACTAAATTTATCTACTTTTTGGGCATTTTCGTTTATAATCTATTCGAAAATAGCCTCTAGAGGTATATATTAAATAATTAAGAAAAGGTTAGTAATGGGATTAGGTGTAGGAATCGTAGGATTACCAAATATAGGAAAGTCGACAACGTTTAATGCGTTAACAAAAGCACAAAATGCAGAAGCACAAAATTATCCATTCTGTACTATTGAACCAAATAAAGCAGTTGTTCCAGTACCTGATAAAAGATTAGATGCCTTAGCAAAGATTGTGGATCCAGAAAAAATTCAACATTCAACAATTGATTTTGTAGATATTGCTGGTTTAGTTAAAGGTGCATCTAAAGGTGAGGGTTTAGGTAATCAATTCTTATCTAATATTAGAGAAGTTGAAGTTATTTTACATATGGTTAGATGTTTTGAAGATGAAAATATTGTACATGTAGAAGGCGAAATTGATCCATTGAGAGATATTGAAATTATTGAAACAGAACTAATATATGCAGATATTACTCAAGTTGAAAAAAAGTGTGAAAAGCTAAAAAAAGATTCAAAATTTGATAAAAAAGCAGCTGCAAAACTTCCTATTGCTCAAGCTTTATTAACTCATTTAGAAGATTTAAAACCTGCAAGTTCATTTGACGATAAAGATGACGAGAACTTTATTGAATTAGATAGAGAATTAAGATTATTATCAAATAAAAGTATTATTTATGGAACAAATGTTGATGAAAATTCATTAGCTGATGGTGGAAATAAATATGTAGATTTAGTAAAAGAGCATGCAAGTGGTATAAATGCAGATGTAATTGTTTTATGTGCAAAAATTGAAGAAGAATTAGTTGGTTTAGAAGAAGATGAAGCACAAGAATTTTTAACAGATTTAGGTGTAGAAGAATCAGGATTAGAGCAAATCATTCATCATGCTTTTGATAAATTAGGACTTCAATCATACTTTACAGCTGGTAAAATGGAAGTTAGATCTTGGACTATTAAAAAAGAGACTAAAGCACCGCAAGCTGCAGCTGTTATTCATAATGATTTTGAAAAAGGTTTTATTAAAGCAGAAGTAATAGCTTATGAAGATTTTGTTTCTTTTGGCGGAGAAGCAAAAGCAAAAGAAGCTGGCAAATTAAGACTTGAAGGTAAAGATTATGTTGTTAAAGATGGTGATATTATGCACTTTAGATTTAATACATAAATTTAAGCCTTTAATTTAAATAATTTATAATTTATTGATAAATAATTAGTTATAATTAATTATAACAATACTATAGGAGTTACATGTGTCTGCTAACATATTAGAGAAGATAGAGTCTTTACCACCTTTACCTAAAACTATTATAGAAATTGAAGAGTTTAGAAAAAAGTCAGATAAAGAAGCTTCTGAATTATTACAAATAATAGAAAAAGACGCATTAATAATTTCAACATTACTTAAAATATCAAATTCAGCAATGTTTGGTTTCAGATCAAAAGTTGAAACACCAAGTCGTGCTATTAATTTATTAGGGATTAATTTTACAATTTCTATTGCAATTGGTGGAACTGTTCAAAATCTTTTAAATACTAATTTAGAGCCATACAGTATTTCTAGTGATGATTTTATGAGAGCTTCAAATCTTTCTTCAACTCTTACAAGTCTTTGGCTATCATATGTTGATGTTGATTTGAAAGATGAATTATTACTTCCAGTTTTATTGCAAGAAGCAGGAAAATTTATTTTAGCAGATATAATTACAAGTGAAAAGAAGATTGATGCTTTTAAAACAATGCTTTCTTCAGGTTCAACTCTTTGTGTTGCTGAAAAAAAGATAGTAGGTCTTACTACTTCTGAAATTACAGCTAAAATATTTAGACATTGGAAATTAAGTGAAAACTTAATTGAATTAATTGAATTCGTTGATGATATTTCAAAATGTTCTGAAAAAATTAAACAAAAAACTCAAATCCTTGATGTAATAAAAACTGCATGTGATATTTCTAATCCATTAAGTGATAAAAATGTTGAAAAAGCCATTATTAAAGCTACAAAATATGGTTTAGATGTAAAAACTTTAGAAATTGCAATTGAAAAATTGCAAGATAGATTATTAGACGAATAAAGTCTAATAATTTATTTTATAAGCCTTGTAAGATTATATCCCACAAATATTCAACTTCTTCATCTGTTAAGCTTATCAACTTTTTTTCTTCAAATAATTCTTTAATCTTTTTTAATTCAAATATTTTAGAATAAGTACATTTAGCATGAACCGGCAAAAAGCCTCTAACTAAAGATATGTTTTCAGTAATTTCATTTTCACATATTAAGCATTCATAATCAGTATGAAGTCTTCCTTCATATTCTAAAATAGATATATAAGATTCACATATAGCTCTTAATGCATTTTGTTTAATCATAATATGAACTAAATTATCAAGATTGTAAAAATAAAATGCATCAATTTCTTCTAATTCTTTTAAATGAGGATAAAACTGTTTTACAAACCTTTGCCAACAATACATTTTTTCATAGTCTAATATCCATTGAAAGCCAAGTTGTATTACATCTTTAAGTCTTGGAATTGTTGATCGTGTATCTTCTAACTCGAAATCTATTTTATAACCTATATTGATATTAGAGTGTCTAGCACCATAAAATCTATATGTAGTTAAAATAGATGTCTCTGTTAGTATAGATACTATTAGGTCATCATCTTTTACAGGTTTTATATCTATTATATAACCTTGCATAAAAAGTGTTAGTCCTCTTTTCTCATTTCAGTAATTTCTTCCATGATTTCTTTTGCTTCTTCTTCATCTATTTCCCCTGCATCTAAATCTTTTAACATATCATTAAAATCTTCTCTCATCTCTTGCATTGAAGCTAACTCTTCTTTTGTTCTTTCGTCTTCTTTTTTCGAAGCAATGATTTCGAATAATTCATCAATATAATCTTCTATTTCAATTAATACATCATTTTTTAGTAAAGAGGCTAATTCATCTTGAATAGTCATAAATATCCTTATTTAATTTTGTGCAATTATAACTAAAAAGAACTAGCCTTTTGCTTCAATAAAACCAAATAAATTTTATGATACAATTTATAAAATAATTATGTAAGGAAGTTATATGGCAGAATTTAATAATGTTTCTATCGCAAAAGCTGCAAGTGTTCTTTTTGAAGGGAATATAACAAGTAGAAGTATTGAATTTGAAGATGGTTCTAGAAAGACATTAGGTATTATGTTAGCTGGTGAATATGAGTTAAATACAGTTCATACACAAATTATGGATATTCAAAGAGGTGAATTAGAATTACTTTTACCTGCACAAGAATGGGTTACATATACAGGACCTGCTACATTTGAAGTTCCTGCTAATTCAAAATTTAAATTAAAAGTACACACATTAGTTGATTATTGTTGTTCTTTTATAAAAATTAGATAAATAATTTAAATAAATTTAATTAATATCAAAAGCTAATGTGGTTTTACTACATTAGCTTTTTTTAATATAAAAATTCTTCTTTTATATCCTCAAATTTTAATATCTTTTTTCCAAAATGACTTTTAGAAAAACTATTAGCTTGTTTTTTAGTTTTAAAAGGAATGAACTCTTCTCCCATTGGACCATAAATATTTGAACCCGTAACATAATATGCACTTTTAGCATCAATTGCATTTAATGTATAATAATCAGTTACTAGCATTTTTGAAATATCTTCTACTTTATGATTGTGTTTAAATTTTGATGGATTAAAGTAAAATTTCATCATATCTTTAACTCCATCAAAATAGTGTGAATGCTTTTGTGCTACTTCAATTTGTGCAACCCATTTTGGATATTTTGCTACAAACATCCCACATACTGGACACTTAGTATCTTTAGCTACTTTAATCATTTTATCTTTATTTGCTGCTAATATAGGGTCATATAAATAAATAGCTACTGCTTGTTGCATTTTAGGTTTTAGTTTTTTACATAGATTATTATCAATTATATATTGTTTACTTTCACCAACAGAATTAAAAGAAGGTGTTTTATCTTGTTTACACATTGATGTGTAGATTTTCTTACCCTTTCTTGCCATTGCTACTCTTTTTTTAGTGATAGCAGTTGTATCTTTTGATAAAGAATCTTTTGCAATTTTTAAAGTTTCATCAAAAGTATGAATTTCTCCTCCAAAGCTTTTTTGAAAAGCTAAAGCATCTTCTTTTTTAGAAAAAGCATATTTACTAACAGGACTCATTGTTCCTTTTTTTGATGAACCTACTACATAAGTGGCAGTTTTCGCATCTATGAATTTTAAAGACTTTGTATCAACAACTTCAATCTTTTTGATTTTTTCAGCATGATCTTTATGTATATGTGCTTGACAATGAATTGAGCAGTATTGCTCCTTCTTCCCATTTTTAAAAGTTGTTGCATGATTCGTTTTGTAAAATTTTGTTAAGTGCATTCCACAAACATTACAAAATTGTTTACTTGAATCAGTTTTTACAAGTGTTGCTTCTTCTGGGTTTACAGTTTGGAACATTTTATTATTTTGTGCATTAAGTAAAGAGCTACTTAATAGTAGAAAAGTAAATAAAACAAGAAGTTTTTTTGACATGATAATTCCTTTTTTTTGTGTTAATGAAAGTATATAAAAAAGTAGTTAATTTTTTGTTAATCCTAATCAATAAAGTAGGGTTTAAAAGAGATATAAAAAAAGGCAAGAAGTAAAAACTTCTTACCTTTTTGTTTTATTGGTATGAAAAAGCTTACGCTTCTACAGAAACTTCAACAGGAGTTGATTCCCAAATACCATGTTTAGTACAGTAACCGTGAGCTACTAAGTTTAATTTTTTTCCAGTTGGAATAACTGTAAAAGTAGTAGTATTATGAGCTTTAATGTTTCCTAATGTTCCTGGAACATAAGTAACTTGAGCTAATTTAGTCTCACCATTAAATAATGTAACAGACTCAATATAGTGATCAAAATCATCTGGATGAGTATATTCGTTACCCATTTTAACAGTTACTTCAAATGGCTCACCTTGTTTTGCAGTTGCAGCACAGTGA
>NYWO01000018.1 GCA_002685075.1 Arcobacter sp. | reverse complement strand
CATACTAAGGTCATATTGCAAAGACATAATTTCACATAATTTATAAAACAGGAGTATGTCATGTTAAAGACATTGTTAATGCTTTTAGGTCTTAGTTCAGTAGCATTTGCTTATACAGCAGTTAGTGAAGCAAATCAAGATTTAATTTACACAATGCTAGCTTATGGAAAAGAAGGTAGTGTTTACTTAGATGAAGTTTTTGTTGCTTTACAAACAAAATTATTTAAAAATACTTATTTAGGAATTATTGTATTTATTCCACTAATTTTTTTAGTTCACTATTTAATCATTGGACCAAAAAAGTTCAGTCATGAAGGAAAAAAGTTTTATATATTCTCTTTATTTAATAGAGTAATTCATGGAATTTCAGCAGTATCTTTTATGGTTTTAGTTCCAACTGGTTTAATTATGATGTTTGGTTCATACTTTGGTGGTGGTGAGTTTGTAAGAGTTTCAAAAGAACTTCATGCAGTATCAAATTTTTTATTTATGATAAGTGTTATTCCAATGTTTTTAATGTGGGTTAAAAATATGTTATTTACAGGAGATGATATTAAATGGTTTATGATTTTAGGTGGATATTTATCTAAAGAGAAAAAACCAATCCCTGCAGGTAAATTTAATGCTGGTCAAAAAATGTGGTTCTGGGTATGTACAATAGGTGGTATTGCGATGATTTTTACAGGTATTACTATTTATGTGCAGGATCTAAACTTAGGTATTTTAACAATGTTTGGATTTACAAAAATTGAAATGTTAAGATATTGTATTATTGTACATAATGTTGTAGGTATGGCAATGGTTGCACTATTTTTTACACATGTATATATGTCAATGTTCGCTATTAAAGGTGCATTACAAAGTATTATAAGTGGATATAAAGAAGAAGAGGAAGTTAAAATTTTACATAGTTCTTACTATAAAGAATTAAAAAAAGGTAATGCTAAATAAGAGTATACTCAACAGCTTTTTGTGTATAAATAGCTGTTGTATATGATATATAAAGAATAGGAATATTTATAGATTTTCCAATTTTTACAGAATGCAAAGCAGTAAACTTTTAACACCTTCGTTTATTGCTTTATACTATCCTGCAATACTTTCTCAAGACATACCACCTAATGATCTAATTTTTTTCATATTTCATTATCTTCTTTATAATTTCTCAACTGATCTAACAATAATTCAAAGCATAATTCTAGAACTTTTAAATTTTTTAGAAGTAACATAGGTTTATGTTTTAATATTGTTTTATCATCACTTAATTCAACATTTCTAATATCTATCTCACCTTCGATTAATACTAAATCAAATCTAATTTTATTATTTGAAAAACTCAAAGATATTGGTAAATAATACTCTTTTTCATCATCTGATAAATACCAATTTGAACCTTTTTGTATCATAACATTTGGCATAGGAGAGTTGTAAATTAATGTTTCACCTATGTGTTTACTAAAAATAATCTCTTTTAAAGTTAAAGGATTAATAAGTTTTGTATTTAAGTTTTTCTTTACTCTTCTATACATCACTTTCCATAATAAAGAGTTAGTTTTTTTAGTTGAATCCAAATGAAATAAAGCTTCATCATCTAAATAATATATTTTAGTCATAGCTTTTTATATACTCTTTCATTAAAGAAAAATCTACTGAATTTTCTATTTTTATATCCAAGTCCATTAAATATAAATTTCTGATATCAAATTTCTCAAGTTTAACTAAATCTTTTCCTGTTGTTAAGATTTGATAATCTTTATATTTTTCTTTTATATCTTTTATCTCATCTTCTAAAAAAGTATGATGATCAGGATATGCTAAAAGTTCAGTATTTTTTGGTAAAAATTCTAAAAGTCTTTTTGGTTTTGAAATAGCTGTTAAAACAACAATTTTTTCATTTAAGGCAATTACTTTTTTATCTTTTACATCTTTTTTGATGCTAATAATTCTATTAAAATCTCTACCCTCTTGAAGTTCTAAATCTGCATAAGAATATAAGCCTTTAGGCTCTCTATATCCACCACTTGGAAGACAATAAAAGTTTGTAGGTTCGTCTTTAGGTCTTAATAAAATATTAAATTTTTTGATATTATACTTTGAGAAGCCATCATCTAAAAATACAATTTTACATCCAAGTTCTTTTGCTTTTAGAATAGCTTTACTTCTATCTTCACTTACAATTACTGTAGCATTTGGTAAAGACTTTGCTAAAAGCATTGCTTCATCACCACTAACAATTACATCTTCTAATATTTGACCTTTATTAGATATTACATATAATCCTTTTGAAGCTCTTCCATAACCTCTTAAAATTACACAAGAATTCGAATATGAACTTGCAAGTTTTATTGCAATTGGAGTTTTACCACTTCCTCCTACAATTATATTTCCTATAGAAATTACAGGTATACCAAAATCTCTTTGCTTTGAAAAAGTACGTTTTGTTAAAATAATAAGCATATAAATAAAAGTAAGTGGAAGTAAAAGATAAGCAATTATTTGCTGAAAAGCATTTGGAAAGAAGAGATAATCTTCAATCCATAAGTATAATTTTTGTTTCAAAGTAGATTAAATCCACTCAGATGCAACATCAATAACTTGATCACAAACATAGTTTACTTCTTCATCTGTTAAACTTGCATACATTGGTAATGAAAGAATTTGTTGATAGTTATTTAAAGCATTTGAAAATGCAGTAATTTTAATAGAATACTTTGTTTTGTAATAAGAAAGTAAGTGTAATGGAATATAGTTAAGTCCAGTAGCAACTCCTCTATCCTTTAAAGCTCTAGCAAAAGCATCTCTATTTCTTGAAACTTTTATAATGAACTGAGTAAAAATATGCTCATCTTTATATGTAGGTATTTCTATATGCTTAACACCTGTTAATCTTTTTTCATAAAGTTTAGCTATTTCTTTTCTTCTTTTAATAAATTTTTCTGTCTTATTTAACTGTGCAAGCGCATAAGCTGCGTCTAATTCAGATAAATCATATTTATGTCCAATATCAACTACATCATATACATAATCTAAGTTTCCATAACTATCATAAGTAGTTGTTAGAGCATGAGTTCTAAGAAGTTTTGCTCTAGTTGCTATTTGTTCATTATTTGTAATAATCACACCCGATCTAGAAATTGCATATTTACTATTTGATGGATTTGTAGAAAAAATAGTCATATCAGCTCTTAAGTTTCCAACTCTTTTTCCCTTATACATAACACCCAATGCAGATCTACAATCTTCAATTAGAATAATTCCATACTTTTGAGCAATATCATAAATTCTATCTAAATCAGGTGTTTGTCCCGCTACAAAAGTAATAATTGCACCTCTTAACTTTTTTGATTTATTTTCAGCTAAGGCTTTTTCAAATTTATCTACATCAATATTCATATCTTCCATATTAATATCAATAAATACAGGCTCTGCATCAAAATGTCTTACAACTTCAGGTAAGTTAACAAATGAATTTACAGACATTAAAATCTTATCACCTCTTTTAAGTTTTATTGCACTTAATGCAAGATGAATAGCTGAAGTTGATGTAGAAGTAGCAACCGCATATTTAGACCCAATAAATTTAGTCATATTCTCTTCAAACTCTATAGCTTTTGATAAATCATCTTTTGATTCTAGTACACTTCTAATTTGCGTTAATTCTTCATTATCCAAAGATGCTTTATAAATAGCAATATCTCTTTTCATTCCCTAACTCCACTTAATATTTGCAATAGTCGGTAATTTACCTTTAAAAGCATTTGATTTTATTCTATATTCAATCATATCAATTAGTTTACTTTCAAAACCTAAAGATACTAATTCTTCTTTACTCTTTTTTTCGTCTACTAAAAGTTTTAAAGCATCATCCATTTGCTTATATGAATATCCAAGTTCATCTTCATCACTTTGACCTTCCCATAAATCTGCACTTGGAGCTTTAGTAAGAATAGAATCTACAACACCTAAAAGTTTTGCAAATTCAAATTCATCACTCTTATACATCTCTCCAATTGGATTAATAGCACAAGCAATATCTCCAAAAATTGTTCCATACCCTAATAATAATTCACTTTTATTTGATGTTCCAACTACTAAAGATCTTTCACGTGAAGATACATCATATAAAACTGACATTCTCATTCTTGCAGAGAAGTTTCCAATTCTTAATTTATCTTCATCCATATTATTTATAAAAGACTCAACCATAGGTGCAATTGAGATAATTTCATACTTAATATCAAATTTTTCACAAAGTTCAACTGCATGATCTGTTGAACTTTGTGAAGAGAATTGAGATGGCATTAAAACACAGTTTAACTTATCTCCAAAAGCTTCTTTACATAGTAATGCAACAACAGCAGAATCTAATCCACCTGATAATCCAACTGTAACTTTTTCTAAACCAGATTTTTTAACTTCATCTTTTAAGAAGTTTATTAATTGTATTTTTATATTTGGCCAATTCATCAATTATAATCCTTTATATAATTATTATATCTCATCTTTTTTTGTTTTTTCATAAATCTCATCTAAATACTCTGTTGTAATAGATGATACGTTCTTTTTTCTACCATTTAATTGATTTATAATATCTTCAAGTTCCTCTTCTTGAAAGTATTCTAAATAATTTGGATTAATATCTATTATTTCATTTGCATTAATTTTTAGTAACTCTTTTATTTGAGCTATTAATTCTTCTTTCATTTTTTAATTCTTTACAAATTTATTTACTATTTCGTCTAAATAAAGTTCCATTTTTTCAACACCTTTATCATGACTAGCATTTATACATGACTTACAACAAGTTCCTGCATCTGTTAACTCACCTATTTCTTTTATAGTAGAAGCTCCTCTATCTTTTATTGCGTATATAATTTCACCTAATGTTGTATGTTTACAAGTACAAACTTCATATGAATGCTGAAATTTTCTAGCCATTAAACTCTCTCTTTTTTGATTTCATTTAATATATCTTTACAATATATTTTCTTTTTTAGTTTTCCATTATCACCCTCTTGAAAAATACAATGTCTACATTCAGTACCAGCAGTTGTTAAGTCTTGTATATCTCTTAATGTAGGCTTTTCTTTCTCTTTTAATGCCACAATAATTTGTTCAATTGAAATATTTTTGCAATTACAAACTTCGTATGAGTTATCAAAACCTAACATTAGTTTCCTCTATCTTTTTTAATCAACTCATAAGCTTCATTTATTTCTTGAAGTTTTTTTGTAGCTTCATCAATTATGTTTTGAGACTCACCACGTCCAGACATAATATCAGGATGGTATTGTTTTACTAATTTTCTATAATTTTTCTTTATAACCATATCATCATCATTTGATTTTGATTCTAAAACTTCATATGCTTTTTCTAAAGAAAGTGCATTTGATGAAGCTTGGTTTGAGTAGAAAGCTTCAAATGTATTGATTAAATTATCAAAATCATGTTTTTTGATTTTTAAAGCATTTGAAATATCTTCAACTATCATTCTTTCAGTAGGTGAAAAATCTTTATCTATAAATGCAAGATTTAATAAATACTCCATAATTTTAACACGTTTTGAATAATCAAATTTTGTTAAAGTGTATAAACTTTGACAAATATCTAATGTATTATCAAAACTTTCTTTTTGCTCTTTATATAATACTTTTAATTTCTCTCTTACATCTTCATTATTTTCAAAATGACTTGAAATATCATTAAATGTATGCTTTAGTAATTCTGCTTCTAATTCACATACTTTTCCATCTGCTTTTGCAACTTTTGCCATTAAAGCTATTAATAATCCTGCTTCATGATTTAGTAAATCACCATCAAAATTCTCTTTATATTTTAAATTAATATTTTTAAACTTTTCTGTTTTATAATTTTTTGCAATTAAATATAATATAAACCCAATAATAAGTAATACAATAAATTTCATACTCTTCCTTAAACTTCTTTTTTAATAATTTCAATGATTTTATCAAAAAGTAAGTAAAACTACAATCTTGAGGACAAATTCATTTATAATTCATTTATATACCAATGTCATAATATATTCAATTATAAAAAAGGATTGATTATGAAAAAATTAATTATTATTCCCTTACTAATTCTTGGTTCTACACTTTTTGCAGATACAAGTATTGGTGTAAGAATTCAAGCTCCGATTGGAAATAATGTAAATGTAAATCTTGGATTTAGAGCTGATGATCATAGATATGATAAAAGATATAAAAATTTTGATTATAAAAAAAATGGTTATTATGATGATTATGGATACTATTTTGGGTATTTTGATAATAAAGGATATTTCTATAATAATATATTCTTTACTTACAACAATATATATACATATAGAGATAGAATAAATCATAGAAGAAATTTTAGTCCAAGTCATATTCATTATAGACCTTATAAATATCACAAAGTAAATAATTGGAATAAAGCTAGAAATTACAGAAAAGAAAATCAAACAATTTATGGTAAATATTATGATAGAAATCATCACAGAAGAAATAAATAGAAATTAATTAATATTTTTGTTCTAATTAGATAAAATCTCAATCTTAAATATACACTGGAGTTATATAATGTTTGGAATGGGCTTTATGGAAATCTTTCTAATTGCAATTGTTGCAATTATTGCACTTGGACCTGATAAATTACCTACAGCTATGGTTGAAGTAGCAAAATTTTTAAAAAAGTTTAAGTCAGGTGTTGATGACGCTAAATCAACTTTAGATAATGAATTAAACATAACAGAGTTAAAAGAAGAAGCTAATAAATTTAAAGCTCAGATATCAGATACAAAAATGTCAATGACTAGTAGTTCTAAAGTAAATTTAGGTCTTGGTGATATTATGAATGACGATTTAGAAAATGATAAACCTAAAATCAAAAAAGAAAAAAAGAAAAAAGCTGAAAAGATTGAAGAAACTGCAAAAATAGAAGAAAATCCAGCTAATAAATTTAAAGTTAATTTTGATGATAAAAAGAAAGAGGAAAAAGCTTAATGTTTGATGATTTAAAACCACATATAGCAGATTTAAGAAAAAGATTAGTGATATCCGCATTATCACTTTTTGTATTTTTTATAGCATGTTTTTTCTTTTATGAACCAATTTTAACATGGATGATGGTTCCAGTTGAAGCGGTACTTCCTCCTGATTCAAAGATGGTTGCAGTTGAAATTCAAGAGACATTCTTTACAGCACTTAAAGTTGCTTTCTTTTCAGGATTTATACTTTCACTTCCTGTAATATTTTGGCAATTATGGTTGTTTTTAGCACCTGGATTATATGAACATGAAAAAAAATTAGTAGTTCCTTTCGTATTCTTTGCAACACTAATGTTTCTAATGGGGTCTTCATTTGCTTATTATGTAGTTGTACCTTATGGTTTTGAATTCCTTGTAAACTTTGGTTCTGCTGTTGTTACAATCTTACCAAGTATTGGTAAATATGTTGGCTTTTTTACAAAATTATTGTTTGGTTTTGGTATAGCTTTTGAATTACCAGTGATTACATTTTTCCTTGCTAAAATAGGACTTGTTGATGATAAGATGTTAAAAGATTTCTTTAAGTATGCAGTTGTACTTATTTTTATAATGGCATCACTTTTAACACCACCTGATGTAATAACACAATTTTTAATGGCAGGTCCGTTAATTATTCTTTATGGAGTATCTATTTATATTGCAAAAGTTTTTAATCCCGCCCCTAAGGATGAAGATGATGATTTAGATGATGATATTGATGAAAATGAAGATTTAGATGAAATAGATTTTGACAACAATAAAAAGAGAAAATAAGAATATATGTTAGACCCTTTAAAAACTTCAAGCTATGACTACTTTTTACCAAAAGAGCTCATAGCTTCAAAACCAGTATCCCCAGCAGATAGTGCAAAACTATTAGTTTATAATAGAAGTACAAATACAATCACTCACTCAACATTTAAAAACCTTATGGATTTTTTACCTGAAAACATATCAGTTTTTCTAAATGATACAAAAGTTATAAAAGCAAGAATATTTGGGAAAAAAGAGTCTGGTGGAAAAGTTGAATTACTTTTAAATAAACCTCTTTTTATGGATAGATATTTAGTTATGATTAGAGGAAAAGTTAGTCCAGGAATGGTGTTATATTTTGAAGAAAACATTACTGTAAAAGTTTTAGAAATAAATGAAGATGGCACTAGAGTTGTAGAGTTTTATCAAGATGAAAAAAAATTAGATTTTTTAACATTAGTGGAAACTTTAAATAAAATAGGACATCTACCTCTTCCTCATTATATGAATAGAGAAGATAATGAAGAAGATAATACTAACTATCAAACACTATTTGCTAAAAATTATGGAGCAGTAGCAGCTCCAACTGCATCATTACACTTTACAGAAGAGTTATTACAAAAGATCAATGATAAGTTTGATGTAAACTACTTAACACTTCATGTGGGAGCTGGTACATTTAAACCAGTTGACGCTGAAGATATTTTATCTCACCCAATGCATAGTGAATACTTTGAAATAGGAATAGATGCCAAAGAATCTTTAGATAAAGCATCAAAGGTATTAGCAGTTGGAACTACTGTTACACGAACAATAGAATATTATGCAAGAAAAAATATGATTGCAGGGGAATGTGATTTATTTTTAAATCCAGCAAATGAGCCTATAAAAGTAGATCATTTACTTACAAATTTCCACCTACCAAAGTCAACACTAATTATGTTAATAGCATCATTTGTAGGCTTAGAAAAAACACTAGAAATATATGAAGAAGCAATAAAAGAAGAATACAGATTTTTCTCTTATGGTGATGGAATGTTAATAATTTAAAGAGGAATTTACAAGATGGCACATTATGTACTATTTGATACAGAAACAACAGGTAATAAAGATGATGATAGAGTTATTCAATTTGGAGCAATGGTAATTGACCAAAAAGGGAAAGTTGAAGCTTACGATGAATTTTGTTCTACTGATGTTGGTATAAAAATTGAAGCTATGGAAGTTCATAATATTACACCTGATATGATTGAAGGTAAAGTAACTGCAACACAAACAACTTTTTATAAGAAACTTGAAGAATTAAATACTAATGAAAACTATTTAATTGCTCATAATATTGCATTTGATATGGGTATGATAAAAAAAGAAGGTTTTGTAAACAACTATAAAGAGATTGATACATTAAGATGTGCAAAGCATTTATTTGCTGACCTTCCATATCATAGATTACAATACTTAAGATATGCACTTGATTTATATAAAATAGAAAAGACAGAAGCGTCTAAACTTGGCATTACAATTAAGGCTCATGATGCATTAGGTGATGTTTTGGTAATGAAACTATTTTTATCTAAACTAGTTGCTAAGTGTAGAGAAATTTATCCTGACTATAACCCAATGGAAAAACTAGTAGAACTTACAACAACTCCTGTATTTATAAAAACATTTAAATTTGGAAAACATAAGGGTAAAGATGTTGAAGAAGTTGCTAAAGAAGATTCAGGTTATTTAAACTGGATGAGAACAAATATGGATTTAGATGAAGATTTAAAATACACATTAGATAAAGTTCTAGGAAGTGCAAACCCTTACTAAAACTGATACCTACTAATTTAGGCCTTATTAGAAAATAGTATTATATAAGTTTCATATAAATTACACTATAATTTTATAAAAAGGTCATTTAGTGAATAGATTCTCAAGAATTGGTTTTATTCTTGCAGCTGCGGGGTCAGCTGTTGGACTAGGAAATATATGGAAATTCCCATATGTTACAGGTGAATATGGTGGGGGAGCTTTCGTAATAGTCTATTTACTAGCTATTTTATTTATAGGTCTTGTTGTTTTTTTAGCAGAAGCCGTAATTGGTCAAAATGCTCAAGCTAATGTTGCTACATCATTTGTAGAAACATCAAAATCTAAAAATCCCAAATGGAAATTTGCAGGTATAATTATTATCTCAGGATTAATAATACTATCTTTTTATTCAGTAGTTTTAGGTTGGATACTAAACTATGTTTTTACTTCCTTTTCAGCTCTTCCAACTGATGCAAAAACTGCTGGTTTAGCTTTTGAAACATTAATATCAAAAGATATAGCTTTACAACTATTTTATCATACACTAATAGCTGGAACTGTAATTTATATAGTTTTAAAAGGTATTAAAGATGGTATTGAAAAGATAAATCTAATTTTAATGCCTTTATTAGGACTTATTCTATTTGGTCTATTATTATATGCTTTATCACTTGATAGCTTTACTAAAGCTCTTAGTTTTATGTTTACACCTAATTTTTCAAAAATAGATGAAAATGCATTACTTGCAGCTTTAGGACAAGCTTTCTTTACGCTTTCTTTAGGAGTTGGTACTATTATGACTTATTCTGCTTCACTTGATAAAGAAGTAAACTTTGTGAAATCATCAATTCTTGTAGCAATTGTAGATACTTCAATTGCAATAATTGCAGGACTTATAATCTTCTCTTTCCTTTTTGAAGCTGGTGCACAAAGTGCAGCTGGACCTGGACTTGTATTTATCTCATTACCTGTAATTTTCTCAGGATGGGGAATATTAGGACATATTATTGCTATTTCATTTTTTATTGCACTTGTATTTGCAGGTATTACATCTGCTGTATCTATGATAGAGCCATCATTAATGTATTTTATTGAAAGATTTAATATGACAAGAAAAAGAGCTACTATTTTATGTGGTGGAACTTTTTATATTTTAGGTATTGTTGCCTTACTTTCAATGTCTACTAAATATGGAGCAGACTTAACTTTCTTTGGAAAAAATGCTTTTGATTTAATGGATTTTATTACATCATCAGTTATGATGCCACTTGCAGCAATCGTAACTTGTATTTTTTTAGGATATTATGTCGATAAAAATTTACTTGAAGAAAAGTTTTTAAAGCATACTTCAAAATTAATATTTAACATTTGGTATGTACTAGTTAAATACATTGTGCCATTTGTAATATTAGTGTTATTATTAAATAAATTGGGGATTTTAAAATAAAGAGAGAAAGAAAAGAGTAAGCAGATTAAAATCTGCTTACTTGTAAAACTTACAGAATTGTAACGTTTTGAGCTTGAGGTCCTTTTTGACCTTCACCGATTTCGAAAGACACTTTTTGTCCTTCTTCAAGAGAAACTCTACCATAACCTGTGTTATTGATTTGTCTAAAGTGTACGAATACATCATCGCCACCAGT
>NYWO01000017.1 GCA_002685075.1 Arcobacter sp. | reverse complement strand
AGGAAGATTTAATGAAACTATTCGGAACAGATGGAGTTAGAGGGGAAGCTGGAACTTTTTTAGATGCAATGACTGTATTAAAATTAGCAAAAGCTGCAGGTATTTATTTTAGAAAACATTCAACAACAAAGAGAATTCTTGTTGGGAAAGATACTAGAAGAAGTGGATATATGATAGAGAATGCATTAGTAAGTGGTCTTACAGCTGTAGGTTATGATGTAATTCAAATAGGGCCAATGCCAACACCTGCAATTGCATACTTAACAGAAAGTATGAGATGTGATGCAGGTATTATGATTTCTGCTTCACATAATCCATATGAAGATAATGGAATTAAGTTTTTTGATAATCATGGTGATAAACTAGGAGTTGAATGCGAAAGAAAAATTGAAAAAATTTTCAATGATAATGAAGCTATGATTTCAGAACAAGTAACAGGTAGAAAAATTGGTGCATCAAAAAGAATTGATGATGTTATTGGAAGATATATTGTTTCAATTAAAAGTTCTTTTCCTAAAGATTTATCTTTGCATGGTTTAAGAATTGTTCTTGATTGTGCAAATGGAGCTGCATATAAAGTAGGTCCTACAATTTTAGAAGAACTAGGTGCTGATGTTATTATTATAAATAATAAGCCAGATGGTTTTAATATCAATGAAAACTGTGGAGCAATGCATCCAGAAGGTGTAGCAAAATTAGTTCGTGAATATAGAGCTGATATCGGACTTGCACTTGATGGTGATGCTGATAGGTTAGTAGTAGTTGACGAAAAAGGTGAAGTTGTTGACGGGGACAAATTGATTGGAGCTCTTTGTGTATATTTAAATGATGCAAAAGTACTTAAAGGTAATGCTTGTGTTGCTACAGTAATGTCAAACCAAGCTTTAGAAGACTTTTTAAGTAAAGACAATATCCAATTACATAGATCAAATGTTGGTGATAAATATGTTCTTGAAGTGATGAAAGAAAAAGGTATTAATTTTGGTGGTGAACAAAGTGGACATGTGATTTTCTCTGATGTTGCAAAAACAGGAGATGGATTAGCATCTGCATTACAGGTTTTAGCATTGATTTTAAAATCTGGGAAAAAAGCTAGTGAAGTATTAAATCCATTTGAGTTATATCCTCAAATTTTACATAATATGAAAGTTAGTGAAAAGCGACCATTAGAAGAGATCCCTGGCTTAGAAGATTTAGTAAAACCTTTAAGAGAAAAGGGAATGAGAGATTTAATAAGATATTCAGGAACTGAAAATAAAATAAGACTTCTTTTAGAAGGTAAGAATAAAAAAGATGTTCATGATGGAATGGAATCATTAAAGGCATTTTTTAAAAAAGCTTTATGAAAAAAAAGTTAAGTTTTACAATAACAATATTTATTGTTTTATTTATAATTGATCAAGTATTAAAATATGGATTTGCACATTTCGATTGGAATGTAGATGGTCCATATATGTCATTACATTTAGCTTATAATTATGGTGTTGCTTTTTCAATGTTTGCATTTCTTGCAGAATATTTAAAATATATACAATTATTAATGGTAACAGCAGGATTTATTTATTTACTCAAAAATAAAGAAGTATTCGATGAATATTATTTGCCAATAGCTTTACTTTTTGCTGGAGGATTATCTAATATTCTAGATAGGTTTACTTATGGTGGAGTAGTTGATTACCTTTATTGGCATTATGGTTTTGAGTTTGCAATTTTTAATTTAGCAGATATTATTATAAATTGTGCAGTTGCAATAATCATTTTTATGCAAATAAAGCAGTGGCAGTGTGAGCGAAAAGAAAAAAAGAATAAATCCTAAATTTGGGAGCTTAAATTAAAGTTAGCTATAATGGCAAAAAATATAAGAAAATTTACAGAAAGAGATAAATATGGGTCAAACAATAACAGAAAAAATTTTTAGTGAACATGTGGGAAGAGAAGTATCTGCAGGTGAGATTGTAAGAAGTCCAATTGATATGGTAATTGGAAATGATATTACTACTCCAATTTCTATTAAAGCCTTTGAAGATGGTGGTTTTGAAAAATTAGCAAATCCAGATGGCTTTGCAATTGTACTTGATCACTTTATTCCAGCAAAAGATATTGCATCTGCAAATCAAGCAAAAATCTCTAGAGATTTTGCAATGAAACACGATTTAAAGCATTTCTTTGATGAAAAAGATATGGGTATTGAACATGCATTATTACCTGAAAAAGGTTTAGTATTACCAGGTGATGTAATTATTGGTGCCGATTCTCATACATGTACACATGGTGGTCTTGGAGCATTCTCAACGGGTATGGGAAGTACAGATATTTCATTTGGTATGATTACAGGTGGTAACTGGTTTAAAGTTCCTGAGTCAATTAAAGTTGTAATGAGTGGTAAGCCATCGGAGTTTTTATCTGGTAAAGACATTATTCTTGAAGTTATTAGAATTTTAGGTGTTGATGGTGCATTATATCAAGCCTTAGAATTTACAGGTGATACTGTAAAACATCTATCTATGGATGATAGATTCTCTATTTGTAATATGGCAATTGAAGCTGGGGCAAAAAATGGTATCTTTGCTTATGATGAAATTACAGAAGAATTTTTAGCACAAACTAGTGAACTAAATGGTGGATTAAGAGCTGAACCAAAAATTCATTATTCTGATGAAGATGCTGTTTATACAAGAGTTATTGAAATTGACGTAGCTAAATTAGAGCCAGTGATTGCTTATCCATTCTTACCAGATAATGGTCATAGTGTTTCTCAAGCTGTTAAAGATGAAATTAAAGTTGATCAAATCTTTATTGGGTCATGTACAAATGGTAGATTATCTGACTTTAAAGTTGCAGCTGAAATCTTAAAAGGTAAAAAAGTTGCACGTCATGCAAGACTTATTTTAACTCCAGGTACTCAAAAAATCTTAAGAGATGCAACTAAAGCTGGATACATTGATATCTTAGTAGATGCTGGTGGTGTTGTATCAAATCCTACATGTGGAGCATGTTTAGGTGGATATATGGGAATCTTAGGTGATGATGAAGTTTGTGTATCTACAACAAACAGAAACTTTGTAGGTAGAATGGGTTCAAGAAGCTCAAAAATCTATCTTGCTAACTCAGCAGTTGCAGCTGCATCTGCAATCTCTGGATATATTACAGACCCAAGAAGTCTTTAATATGCCAACTTCTATTCCATCAAAAATTCCTTGTGTAATTTTATGCGGGGGTAGAAGTTCACGAATGGGAGAAGATAAATCTCTTCTACCTTTTTCAACATCCTCTTCCTTAACTCAATATCAATATGACAAATTAAAAAACAATTTTGAAGAAGTGTATATTTCATCAAAAGTAGATAAATTTGATTTTCTTACAAATAAAGAAAAATATTTAATACTTGATAAGGGTGAAGAATTCTCACCAATTGTTGCCTTACAAACAATTCTACAAACAATAAAAACTCAAAAAGTATTTATAATTACAGTTGATACACCTTTAGTTTCAATTGACTCAATTAATAAACTTATTAATGATTCAGATGATAATGAAATATGTGTAGCAAGAACTTTAAGAACTCATAACTTATGTGGTGTTTTTTCTACAAGTTTAGTAAAATTTATAAATAAAATGTTAGAAGATGACATCCACAAAGTAAATTACATGCTTAAAAATAATAATACTAAATATATAGACTTCCCAAATGATGATGAATTTATTAATTTAAATAATAAAAATGAGTATAAAAAGGCTTTAAAAATTATAAGTAAATCAAATAATTAATATTATCAATTTTATCCTAAAACTTATTTAATTGTTAACTCTTTTTTGATATGCTACTGTTAAAAGATAATAGATAATCTAAAAGGAACTCATATGGCAAAAAATGAATTAGATGAAGCATTAGAATTAGTTGATTCAGAAATTAAAAAAATTGGAATTTCAAGAAGAGAAGCTTTTAAATTAGCAGGTTTAGGTTCGGCTGCATATTTAATGGGTGGAACTACTGAAGCCCAAGCTGCTACTGTTGCAGAAGCTAGTGAAGCAAAAGGTAAAATTTTAATCATTGGTGGAGGTCTTGCTGGTATGTCAACAGCTGCAAGACTAGCTAATACTTTAGCAACACCTGATATTACAGTTATTGAACCTCTTGGTAATTCAGTTTCATATCAAGCAGGAGCAACATTAGTTGCAGGTGGTATTTATGAAAAGTCAGATATTGTTTATAATACAAAAGACTTTTTACCAGCGGGTGTAAAATTAATAAAAGATAAAGCTGTTGAATTTAATCCTGATGCGAATAAAGTAGTATTAGGTTCTGGTGAAACAATTTCTTATGATTTCTTAATAATTGCTGCTGGACTTGCTTTAGATTTTGGAAAAATTAAAGGATTAGAAGAAGTTGGAGATGCTTATACTGCTGGAGATGCATCAAAAATATTAAAAACTTTTGGTGATTCTGGAGTCGTATCTATGTATAATATTGATACGGCTGCTCAAACATGGACGCAAATGCAAAAGTTTGTTGATAGAGCTAAAAATGGTGAAAAAGTAAAAGGTATTTTTACACATCCAAATACTGCGATTAAATGTGGTGGTGCTCCAAAGAAAATCATGAACTTAACAAATGCAAGATTAGTAGAAGCAGGGGTTAGAGATAATGCTGAATTAACTTTCTATCCAAATGGCAACAATATGTTTGGTGTTAAAGAGTATCATGATGCTATTTTAAAACAGTTTGAAGCAAGAGGTTTTAAGTGGAATTATAAACATAATTTAACAGGTGTTGATATTCAAAATAAAACTGCATATTTTGATAAAAGATGGGATGAAAAAGGTCCATATGATGAAGATTTAGAAGAATATTCTATGATTACTAAACATCAAGAAGTTGAAGTTCCTTTTGACTTTATGCATTTAACTCCTCCAATGAAAGCACCAGATGAAATTGGTAAATCTGCAGTTGGTTCTGGAAAAGGTTGGGTTCCTGTAAATAAAGAAACATTACAACACGTTAAATATAAAAACATCTTCTCATTAGGTGATATTGCAGCTGTTCCTATGGGTAAAACTGGTGGAAGTGTAAGAAAACAATATAAAGTATTAGTTGATAATTTAGTTGCTGCAATGGAAGGGAAAGAATTAACTTCTAAATATGCAGGATATACTGTTTGTCCATTAATTACAGATATTGGAAAAGTTATGTTAGCTGAATTTGATTGGACTAAAAAACCAACTCCTTCTTTCCCTCTAGATCCAACACAAGAGAGATATATTTGGTGGTTATTAAAAGTTTACATGCTTAAACCAATGACACAATATGGAATGTTATCAGGTAAAGCATAGTCTTTATCTGATTATTCTATGAAAAAAGAATTTTTTATAATAGTAAGTATCTTTCTTATACTTACTATTGTTATGCATTATCAAGAATTTCTTAATTATCCTCTTGCCCAAATCAAAGCATTACCAAGTTCTGGTGCATATGGCTTTGGAGCTTTTCATCCTATAATCTTTACTTTAATAGTTTATTTATTATTGTGGATACCTAGAGCTATAATAAAACTTTTTACTAAAAAATTCAAATAAATTTTATTTATAATTTTAATAGTTATATTATAATAGTAAAGGTATAACGAAAGGTAGTAAGATGAATTACTGTTTTAGGACTATTAACAAGTGGCTTATTAGCTAATACAGAACAAAGTACACTAAAACAAGTAAGTCCAAAAGTTCAGTATACAAAATTTGATGAGTATATTGATTTATTATAGAGAATAAAGTTTCTTCTTTTATCCAAATTATTGATGTTACAGCTGCAAATGAGTTTAAATCGGGACACTTAAAAAGTGCTATTAATATCAAAGTAAATGAGCCTTTAGATTAAGAATCATTTATTTTAAGACATAAAAAAAGGGATTGAAATTAATTCAATCCCTTTTTTAGTTTTTGCAAATTTATTATTTTAATGCATCTTTTGCAGAATTAACTAATGATACAAATGATGTGTAATCATTCATAGCCATATCAGCT
>NYWO01000016.1 GCA_002685075.1 Arcobacter sp. | reverse complement strand
TCGTCTCTGATAGGTCTATCGTTACATTCTCCGAACTTGAAAGGGAGGCTATTATTAAAGCCTACAAGGCTGGTGTCGGCGTTGGTGGTATAGCCAGTCATATCGGTATTAATTACAGTAGCACTCCAATTAAAAAGCTTATAGAGCGTGAGTTTGGCAGCGTCAGAAATAGATCTGAACAACAACAAGCTAGGATGGATGCAGCTACCGCAGAAACCAAATCTATGCTCACTAGGAAAGCTAACGCTGCCGCTAAAGGCAGAAAAGCTAGCAGAGAAGAGAGAGTCAAAAGAGCTAAAACTATCGAAGGTAGAGTTGGATCGGATAAAGAGCGGCTTGTCATTGACTTTCTTATCAAGAATGGATTTAGCTGCACCCCAAATAAGGCTATTGACTTTTATAACGCTGACATCGGCATTGGAAAAGTCACCGTGGAAGTCTTCGGTGGTGGTTGGTCTATTAGTGATAGAGCTAGAATCGCAAGATACCTCAAGCGCACTAAATATATCGGAGATGCTGGCTACAGCACTGTCTTTCTGATTATCTACGACAACATGACCATCGGCGATGGTGGCGAGCTTATCAGATCTATTAACATCCTCAGCAGCAACCCAGCCTCTGCTAGTAAGTATAGGGTGATTTGGGGTAACAGAGAGGGAAAATCCGGACTTAGTCAGTATATCGACAGCGATGCCTTTGTATGCCCTTTTAAAAACGCTAGAGACCCCATCACAGGTAATTACATTAGTGTCAGGAAGTAGGCAATTATAATGAAAAGGCGGTAAGGGTTTAAACTTATCGCTATTCCTAACCACTTTTTGGTCATAATCAGCGCATATAGGGGTCGTTCTAGTGTCGATAGTGGCAACAATGCGATAACCGTACACAATATCAGAGTTTTGCTTGTAGACTTCGTTACGGGCTTCTGTAGTCACATGATTTAAAGCCGTGCGCACAATGGCGTTAGCATCGCGGCGAGATTTATCAATAATACCGTCTGAATAACCATTTGCGCGAGTGCCTATTAAGCCCTGAACAATCTCCTGGCTAGTTAAACCCTCTGCATAACCGCCGCTTATCATGCTTGCAACTTTGGCCGCGTTATCACCTAAATCTTCAATCATCTTTTTAAAGTTAACATAGCCGTTATCATTACCAAGGCTCAGGGGGTTTTTAGTTATCGCATTCCATAGTCTTTGATTTGATACCGATTCAACAACCACATCACCAACAACAACAGATTGCATTGAAGCTGCGATAAGGTCAGCCTCATCGATTGAAAGCTCTCTGAATTGCTCAAAGTAAAGCTCTTGAATATCTGAATATACTTGCTCGGTTCGCTTCTCAACGTCTGCCAGCAGCCTTTCCAGGCGCTTTTGTGTGGCAATGCGCGTGCCCTCACTATTAATTCGAGTGCGTAAGTATTTTGCAAGGTCATTTAATATCGCTAACGTTTCATCGTTTAATGATGTAGCAAAGCGCTGATCTAGGATTGACCTATTGGTTAAAGCGGCAAAGAGTGTTGGAGACTGCATAATAAAATAGCCCTATCTGTTAATAGGGCTAGTATAGC
This sequence comes from Arcobacter sp., assembly GCA_002685075.1. Lineage (GTDB taxonomy): Bacteria > Campylobacterota > Campylobacteria > Campylobacterales > Arcobacteraceae > Poseidonibacter. Next base: position 28,238 of record NYWO01000016.1, on the reverse strand, counting down.
AAGTTAATTGATTGGTGTTAATCAGCTGGTCGGAGCAGTTAAATCATAATTCAGTGGTATATTAAAGAAAATTAACTAGGAGAGTAAAAATGAAAACATACCCATACATAAGCACCACAATGAACAATCTTCTTTTTTATGCAAAAGACACAGCCACTTTAATCGGTGATGAGAGTAATCAATTCTCACACGGCTTTAAATTAACGTTAGATGAGAGTAAGTGTGAAAATAACACCCATGAATACCTTTCAAACACATGGGGCGTAGTTGAATCAAAAGAGCATGCAGAGTTTATTATTGAGTTGGCTGAATTGCATGGGTTTAAAATTATTGAGCGGGGTGAAGTATTCACTCCTTATTTTAGAATTGCAGGCGGCGTGATGTGCTTAAACCTTCCTAGTTCTGTGTTTTCTAAATGTGAATTAAAGCAAATAACAATCCCATTACCACCTAAATCGGAAGAGTGGCCGCAAGTTGGCGATGAGGTTGCGTGGGGTGGGCGCGAATTAATTGGGGTAGTTAAGGCTATCAATAACGATCAATGCTGGGTACTTCGACCTGATAATGACTGTATGACAATCAGAGTAAAACACCTTAGCAAACCAAAATCAAAGCAAGACCTTCTAATTGAGGAGCTGCAAACTAAACTATGCAATAACAACGCGGTTGATAATTACATATTAGCTTGCGATATAATTAACGGTGAGATTGAGGGGTTGAGTTATGAGTCTTGAAAGCGTAGCAGGTGAAGCAATGGCGTATTTAGATAGCGTAGGCGTTGCGGCTGAGTATGAAATAATCTACATGCACATGCGCATATTTACCGATGAGCACATATTTACATGCGCTTATGATGATAGCAAAATGGTATTTATGAGAGATATAGCTTATGCATACCCACAAAAAAGCCCCGATTAAGGGGCTTCATTATTACTCTTCGTCAGGGTTTATTCCAGTATTGGGTATATCATCACCTAGCCTTTCCTTGTAGTCGATAGAGTTATCACCATCTAATGCCAAGTTATTATCCTTCATAACCTTAAATAAATACTCGTCAGGATATTTACCCATCATATTCATGCTGATTAATTGCTGTAGCATTTGAGGGCTAATTCCATCATCTAAGAATTTACGATTAAGCTGCAAGATAAACTCATCAGACTGGCCGCTTTGGTTATTAAACATCATCATCCATTTAATAACGTTTGTATCGCCTTCTTCTAGGTTTTCAACCACATCATAAAGGCTAGCCAATCCAGCGCTTTTACGTATGCGTGCCGCCTCTGCTGTTTCGTTTTGGCCCACTGTGATTATCTGCGCGCCAATCTGAGCCATTGTTTCAACGTCCTTGTCCATTGCTGTAATTAGCATTGAATCAACATTGATTTGAGCTAGATTGATTTCACACCCAACGTAAGCAGTGCCGCCAAATGCTGGTGACTCACCATTTTTAAGCCCGTTAAGCTTCATAAACTCATCGGCTGATACGTCTTGATTTAAACTAAAGGTCGCAGTAGGTGCGCCGAATAACCACATTGATTGCCTAAATGTTGCATCTAAATTAAATAGCGCGATATTGATCTCAGATATTTTAAACAGCGGCGTTGAGTCAATTGATGGCGTGTTATCTACTGAGCCGTAAAACTGAAATGGAATCCATGTTAGACGCTGACCATTACCAAGCGTAGGTGAATAGATTTCTTCTGTAGTTCCATCATCGCGCTTAACTGAGTAATAACCCTCTTCATCGAGAAACAGCTCGTAACAAACCTCGTAAGTTTCGCGCGTAAAGTCTGAGCCATCCTGCACAACTTGATCGTAACACTCATTAAGCTTTACATAATTAAGCTGTTTACGTCCGTTAATAATCTTTTCTGACCAATCGGTTATTTGTTCAGCTTTAAAAGATTGAGCTGTTGACGTTAGCCCGAGCTTTTTAATATCACCTGTAGACATGCCTTTTGCGCTTGATGGGAAGTCTACCCAAACACCAGCACGACCAACGCTAGCTAATTCGCGTAATCTTGCTTTCATGCTGTCCTGGTAGCTTAATCCAGACCGGGTAAATGAGCTTTCAATATATGCAATTGACTCAGGTAACTCGCTCGGCTCATCGTCTACAGTTTCACCGCTTAGCGTATAAGGTCGCATGGTTGCAGCGCCGGTTAAGATTGCTAGCGTATTACCTGTGTAATTCTTAAACACAGCACGACCAGCAAACATGTGGTAAGCCTCGTCACTAATATTGGGGTCACGAATAATATAACCGTGCTGACTGCGAGCGATTGAATCACAAGTTATAGCGGCATTTTTACACGCCTTTTGCTTAACCTCATCATTTACACAGTCGCGCACCACTTGCCACTTTTTAAACGCCTTGTTGTACTCTGGGTGGTTTAACACACCTACATTAGTAGTAATCATAATTTATCTCATTTTAAAGCCGCCAGACCACAAGGTATTACGCTTGCTTTCGACAACTGCCAAGTATCTAAACGCATCAGCGCCATGCGATGCCCAATCGTGCAAAGGTGAATCACGCCAACAGCCTAACTTATCATTCCATTCTTTACGGTAGCTCTCAAGCGCTATTATACCCTGCTCACATTGCTGTTCGTCAAATACGCATCTAGGTAATAATTCACGCGCTAATTGAATGCCATCATCAACACCAAGTTTAGGCACTATTTCAAAGGTTGCCGAATAGGTTTTATTGCCATACTCAACACCCTCTTTGGCTAGTTCTTTGCGCGTCTTACCCTTTGATGCAAATTCACGGTTATTCATATCGTGTGGCCCGTAATATTTACCCATAGACCAATTCATTGCGGTTGCTTTATCCTCAATGTACTTGAGATAGTACCCTAAACCTTCACCGCTGTTTTCATGGTAATGTAATATCTGAATCTCTTCACCCTGGGCGCACCAAAACCACAAGGCCGTACTATCACCAATACCAATATCACAAACCACATTTACCTTTTGCGACTCAGCATAGCCTGTTAAGTCGGTTATTCTTTGGTCTTTATAGATATTAGCAAATTGTGTAGCGTAGTAAGCGCCCTCAATGGATTGTTCAAACGCCTCTTTAGGTGTTGACGGGTATTCACGCTTAATGTCGTCACCAAGGTCTTTCCACTTTGCAGAGTACCAAGCCTTTTGATTATCAGTTAATGCAATGCCGTGCTTATTCTCAAGCTCGTAAAAATAACCGGTCAACTGCTCAGCTATATGACCATCAATCGCGTACTCGTCACGCTTCCACCAACTGTAAAAATGAAAGTTAAAATCAAGCACCGATAATTTCTTGTTTAGCTCTTTAGCTTTACGGGCCAATTCACTGTACTTGTAAAAATAACCTTCCTTACCTTCCGCTGTTGACTCAAGTGTAATTATACCACCATCAGCGGGCACAGCCTCAAAAGCACCAGTTACAATCTCTTTTGCTTTCTCAGGGTACTTTTTACATATCTTACCAAACTCAGAAACATGTAAACGCTGCAATGTATCGCCACGATATGAGGTTGATACTTTAATTGCTGACCCATTATCAAATACGTAAGCGTTACCTTTGTCGCTTGTTGGCCTTGGTAGCTTATAGCCAATATCAGCAAGGATAGCTTTTTGATCATCGGTTATCGCATTGTAAGCAAACTTAATCTTATTCCTGAATATATCTTTAGCTGAATCTAAGTTATGACAAATACAGCCAGCATTAAAATCCGGTATGAATAAACAGTCGTCAAGTGAGTCGATCATCTCAAAGGTGGTAAAACCTAACTGCCTAGCCTTAAGTATTAAATCCCTACCATGGTGATTAAGGAACCTTTCTTCTTGCTCTTCGTTAGGCGTAAATAAAACCTTTTTGCCCTGCTTGTTTTTAATATGATAAAGAACATTAAGCCTAAACCATTTATAGGTCATAGCATCGGCTAACTGCTCGTACGTGAGCTTATCTAACCTTGATAGATACCATTTAGCCTGTTCGTGATTAGTCACCGCTTAGAGCCGCCTGTAATCATTTCAGCTAACGGCTTATCTACTTTGATATTTGTATTTGACTCAACAGGCGCATTATCACCTTGCATCAAGTTATGCTCTTTAATAGCAGCTATAGCGCTTTGCATGTTAATCATGCCTTTTTCGCCATCTTCTGTAGCAGCTACATTAACTATTCTTTGCAATAGCTCAAGCTTCTTTTCTTTAGACCAAATAAAGTTTTTTTGAGCCTCTTTTTGATGCTCTTGTATCGCTTCTTTGATACTAAGTTTTGCTAAGTTTTGAGCGCCTTGCTCATTAGCTGTCTTTTTACTATAACCCGCTGATATAGCCGCCTGCGTAGCATTACCGCCATTCAGTAAATAAGCCTTAACAAAGGCATCTTGTTTTGGTGTTAACTTTGCCATTCACTCATTATCTCCTGATAAATAAGCGCCCTATCTCCTGATAGAGCATATAGCTTGATTATAGCACTTTATTGCAGATGTAAAAAAGCCCCATTAAATGAGGCTAATTATTAGAGTCTTGGATTAAACCTTCTCTCAATCCTATCCCTACCGCATTTATCGCAGCGAAACCTAACTATACACAATCCACTATATTCAACAGTTTCACTAACGTGCTTGCATTTAATTCTCTTCAATACAGATTTAAAGAAATTAATCACAATAAATCTTCCCCTGTTACACCTAGCGCTTTAGCTATTGCTATGGCGTCTTGCTTGTTTATTACCGCATCGTAATGCGTGAAGTCACTATCCACAATCTCAACCTGCAAATCATCACCTACCCAAGACGGCTTACACGCTTTAAAGTTGCTGCAACTAAAATTATGCTCGCTTATATCAAAAGACTTTTTAGCTACTGGCGTATTGCGCTCAAACATATCAGCTATAGCTTCGTGCATTTGCTTTTTGTTGGCTGCTTTTTCTAGGTTATCTTTAATACTCATTGCTTTACTCTCCAAATAAAAAGAGATTGCATTATAGCAACCTCTAAGCGTTTAACATATCCGACCAGTTGAGTTATTTGTTTACTTGATGGGTTTTATTTTTACTTCCTGCATTGTCATAAATAAGTATTCCGCCATAACTGAGAACGCCAACAACAATCGAGGCCATTAACGTATAGACAACTTTTTGCATTAGGCCATCTTTGAACTTTTGATCTTTTTCCGCCCGCTTTACTATATCTTCTGAGTAATCTTTATATTTTTTGAGGTCTGCTAGGTCACCCTCTATCCCTTTGTCAGCCTCGGCTCTGACTTCATCACGAGTAACCAATCTATTTACAGCTGATGTTAATTCCGTTAAGGCACTTGCCTGCCCTGCCTGTGATTTAGCAAGCTCAGCCATGTACTGCTCTATTGTCCTTAAATGAAACTCAGTTACAACTTGATTTGTTTGATCACTCATTACGAGACCTGATTGATTTTATGTTATCTGAAATTATAGCAAACAAGGCGCACAATGTAAGCATGGAGTAAGCTGATGCCATAATTGCGAAGCTTACATACCATATCGTCAATGTAGGCTCTAGGCTTATAAAGCGAAGCAATGATGCAAGCATGAATACATACAATGATGTTTGCATAATTTTTGTAAGCATAAGTCTCAATATCCGCATTCGCCCAACTACCCCAAGCCATAAACATTAAGAATAGTATCATTATACTACAAGTGAAAGCTAACCCGTTGTTATTTGTGCGTTTAATTTGTGAGACAATAACCATTGACCATGTGAGACAAATAGCAATGTAAAATATAACTCCGTACCATTTGTGATCAAGTTGTGAAAATAAACCAAACAAATCAAACATGGCTAGTAACTCGCAAAAAATAAAGGCCATAGCAAAATGCCATGACCTTTTAAATGTCACCAAGTACATAACAAAAACTAAGTTACTTTGGTTTTGTACTAGTCTTAGGTTTAACAGGTCGCTTGGGGCTAGTAGTTGAAGCCATGTGAGTATACCTTCTAACATTTATCGGTACTCCAATAATACATCAAACTAGTAAAGATAGCATAATTAAAAAAGCCCCAGCGTTAACTGAGGCTAAAACACTTGGAGAGTGTATTTAATTCAACTGATACATACTTCCGTACATGCAGTTATATTTAATCTTTGACCTAGCTATATTAGCACCGATTAATTGCCAGTGCTACCAAATCCGCCTTTGCGCTCGTTATCTTCAATAGGGAAAACACCATAAGTAAACTGCACAGGCATTAACTGAGCTACTCTTTCGCCTCGCTCAAGCGTTACAGGCTCGCTATTTAGATTTGTATACATGCACTTTATCTCGTCAGTGTAATCGCTATCTATAAGCCCTACGCCATTAGATAGCATCAAGCGCTTTTTAAATGCGATACTTGAACGAGCCATAAGCAACAAGGCTACACCTTTAGGTAATCCGCTTGGTACGTAAGCACCCGTACTAACTAAAGCCGTTTCATTCGGCTGTAATGTAATTGTTTTAGCGCAAACTAAATCAGCTCCCGCGCTACCCGTTGTTTTATGTGTTGGTGTCATTGCTATCCTCCGAATTTTAAGTTTTGTAAATATGGATTTTCTATTCTTGGTTTATCGAACATATCAAGCTCAATGCACCAAATTAAATGATCGACAATTTTAATTGCCTTTGAAAAACTCCCGCTCGTTGCCAGTGTTCCACTCCTAAAATAAACATCTAGCGCATATCGGTCATTTGTTCTAACACTTAAAAATGGTATTTTATTGCCCTTGTGATACCACTTTGATTTAATTTTATTTCTAAATCTAAATGATGTAACTGTTTGGCTTTTAGCGTCGATAAACTTAGCCAGAACACAAGCGTTTAAGTTTGGGTTGTCGATAATTAATTGCTTTTGCTGCTTACTTAACATTACCACGCACCCCTCAATCGCAATATTCTATCTATCTGCGTGTCAGTAATATCTAAACGCTGCGGCGATGCAATCCAGGCAGTATTTGTTAACGTTTGGACACCATCATGCTTTTGCTTTTTGAATTTCTCCATTTTATCGTTGATATACTGTGTCATTTCGCTTTGCTTGTAATATTCGCTAGTTTCAAGTTCAATTGTTGAATAAGCCTGCTTAGCCTTGCCATTCAATCCGACGGCTATAAGGATTATATTCCAACGGTATTTATAGCTAGTGGCTAAGTTGAATAAATTCATATTAACCGGTGCAAATACGCCAAGCTTAACGTTTATTAAATCTGCGCTTGCTTGTGTTTTGTAGTCATAAGCAACTACAAGGTTTTTTAAATAAGCCCTAGCTCGTCTTTGTAGGGCTGGTAATCTGTTATTCACTTTTAACTCTCCAATTATTTAAGTGTGATAACTATATATCAAAAACTCGTTTTAACTGCTCCGACCAGTTAATCTTTATAATCCAAGCCGTAATTTTCTTTATTAAAATGGTTTAACATCGCATCGCGGTACTCGTTATGCTGCTTAGTTGTGAATAGTCTAGTAACTGGCAATAACTCCATATATCCACACTGCTGCTCGTAGGGCCAATTAAAAAAATCAAGCTTACTTAACGTCCAGCCAACTTTTTTACCATACTCAACGCTTTCAAGCAGAATGGGTAATCCAAATAAGCGCTTGCACTGATTCTCAACGGTTAAAACATTCTCGCCGTCTTGCTTTGCAATCTGAGCATACCAAACATGTATTTGAGCATTGGCGCTAATGGTGCGCTTTTCGCTCCATGGCTCAATAGTTACTTTAAGCTGCCCACCATGCTTGAATAGCTCTTGCATAAGCTGGATTACTACTTGCGTGTTAGTGCCTATGAATTTAATTGATTTAACTAGACTCATTAATTAAGTCCTTTAGCTTTTGTTTATATCGCTTTTGCAAATCCCATAATTCAAGCGCTGACATTTTGATATTATCGTGCGGCCCCTCTAACCATTCAACCTTATCAAGGCCAATCTTTTTAATAAGATTAACTCGGTAATTTAATAAGTTTCCGCTCAAGTGGTTATTGCATGTAGAGCATTGCTTATTGTTGTTGAGTTCGTTAAAAGCCAGTTCAGGGTGAGCGCCTCGACTAAGGTAATGCCCTGCGTGATATTGCCCTTTATGATGGCGTTGACAGCTTATACACGGCAAGTCTTTATCCCTTTCACGTATAAAAGCATTAAAAGCAGCCTGAGCCGCTCTCAGTGCTTTTGGTCGGTCATTCATGCTTAACTGCTTTAACTTCTGCTTAACTCGCTTTATTTCGCCGCTACGGGCTTTTTTAGCTTTGGCCTGCTTATCCATATCAACAAGCTTAATTGCACATGACGGGCTACATACTTTTTGAGTTGAATTGTAAGTAGGAGCAAACTCCTTTTCGCACACTTTGCATTTTTTAGGTTTGGCCATCTTTACCAACCTTGTTAATTGCTTCGTCTATTTCGCGCCAGGTTAATTTTCCTTCGCGCTCTAGTTTTATTTTTAACATCAACTGTTTTTCATTAAGAATACGATTCACACATGATGCGTGACTGTTACGTGTTTTAGGGTCTTTCACAAAACCTCCACTAAAACACACGCGGCCGCAGTCATAACCGCAATAGCCCCAAATAAAACCGATACACCTTTAATTCTTGCGTTTCTGTATTGTTGATAAGTCATTTTTTTTCTCTCCATTAATTAAGTGTGTTTAATATAACCTATAAATCGTGATTCACTGCTCCGACCAGTTAAGATTTTAATTTCAACCTCAATTGATACCGCTTCCGGCTTATCTGCTTTGGTGTTTTATTTAGCTCAATTGATAAAGCTTTATTGCTAACACTCATAAATATTCGGCCAAGCTGCGTAGGTGTTAAATCAAACTCGGTGCGATACCATCCCCTGGTGCTAATCATCATGCAAACTGAATGGTAAGGCTTGTTAATTTTCTCAGCGATAACTGAGCGTTTGACACCTTCCTTTGCCATTCGCTCAATTGTTTTTAGTTCCGCTGTTGTGTAATAGCTGTAACGCCTAGTCATTTTGCATCATCAAAAATACAATCATTGCAGCTCGCCTCAGATTTTTGTGCCTAGTGTTGAATTTTTCATCATTATTTACTAATGCGTGACACTCCCACTAACCACCCATGAATACAACGCTAATTCCATTCTCGGCTATAATCGCCCATGCGTCTGATGCGTTATTGCATGGGTTAAACCCCCCGTATTTTTCAAGCCTCTCATCAGGAATCCCGTGACCGCCTAGGTATGTAACATAACCAACTAGGTCAACAGTTCCTTCTTTCTCGTTAAAATCATAATCACAAGGAAGCCACGCAGTTGCTACAGCCTTGTTAATTTCAAAGTCACTCATTGATTCGTAATTCATTATTTAACCCCTTCATTTTGATTGTCATAACCACGCCTAAACTTCTCACATGCCTTACTAGTTTGATTGCGCCTTAATCCTAAGTTTCTAGCAAACTGACCGGTGACACTTTCGCTTCGGTTTATTTCCTCGCCTATTTCCTTGTATGTGTAGCCTTGTTCAAACATGCGCTTAACTATTTTAGCTTCTGTTGTTGTGTGTTCTCTTATTTTACCCATTAAAACTTCCTCCTCATTGGCTTTTCTTCTTTTACAACTTCCTGCATAACTAAATTAGTAGGGTAGAAGTGCCCCATTTCAAATTTTAGGCATACATCACCAACCTCACCATCACGAACCTTGGTTTTCATAATTCGGGCTAACCCCTTGTTAACCGTTTCAGGGTCGTGAACCTCTGGGCGGTAAGGAAAAATAATAACATCAGCGTCTTGCTCAATACTTCCTGAGTCGCGTAAATCTGAGTTTCTAGGTTCGCGAGCGGCCTTGTCGGCTTCACGGTTTAGCTGAGATAAAAGTAATACTGGAGTTTTTAATTCTTTAGCTAAAAGCTTCATTAGTCGCGTAGCCTCACCAACAGCCAAATCCCTACGGCTAGCATCTGGTAATTTCATTAGCGTTAAATAATCTATTGTGATTAAAGCTAAATCTGGGTGTTTCTCTTTGAAGTCACGGCACTTTTTGATTAATACAGGCACTGATAATTGAGGGTCATCATCAACATAAATATTAGTTTCTGCTAGCTCAGTTAGCGCTTTAGTTATGAATGACCAATCATCACCATCCAGGCCTTCTGTACCAACAGCTTTTAATTTCTTACTGCTAACTTTAGATTTCGCACTTACTTGACGCTCGAAAAGTTGATCGCCGCCCATCTCAAGACTAAACATTAATGTTTTATGCCCCTTAGCTGCGATTTAATCGTTTATGTAAAGCGCAAGAGCTGTTTTACCCATACCCGGTTGACCACCCAAAACAACAAGCGCAGTTTTTTCAATGTTAACTTCCAAGCCAATATCCAAACCGCTTGCGTCTGGGTTTTCTTGCCTATAATCCAGTACATCAGCATAACCACTTACGTATTCAGCGAATGACTTAGGTTTAGTGGCCGCTGTAGGCGCTACAGACTGCGATAAGCTACCAAGCTGACTACTAACCTCATTTCTATCAAACGGCTTGCCTGAGCTTATTAGGCTTACAATTTGCTTTAGTTGATGCGTTGCTATTTTATCGTTATGTAAACTAGCAACCTGTAAAGCAGATCTAAGAGGCTGGTCTGTTGGTACTGTGTTGCGAGTAACGTCAATCAAAAAGCTAAAATCAACAAATTCACTAACAAGCTGCTCGACCGCCTGACCCGATACCGTGCTGTTAAAGTTATCAAGGTCTTTAATCGCCTTGAAAATATGTCGCTGTCTTGCGTCCTCAATCATTTCATCGGTGATTACCGATAACGCTTCACGCATTTCAGGACTAACCCCGTTAAGCATGGCGCGAGCAAATAGTGTGTTTAAGTTATCAAACATCATCGTTGTAACGCTCCTGATTTAAATAAGTGGTCGGGTGAAGCATATCAAAACCAATAAAAGTTTTGCTTCCAGTTGACAGGTCCGCAAGTCTAAATTCAACATCATTGATAATGTGATCACTAAAAGCTTTCATGGTATCAACGTCCATCCCTTTAGTTTTGCTTTTCCATATTGAAAGGGCTTTAGCTCTTGCTACTTTCTTCGGGTAATACTTCCACCATTTATTAAATTGTTCTTCCATTGATAATGCGCGATTATCCGTAGGATGATCTAAATTTGTAATATCTTTACTTTCTAAAGATCTTTCTTTTGTAGTTGCGGGTTCACCGTCACACGGTTTTACCGTATTACGGTTTTTCAGTGATGCGGTTGGATAAACATACCAATCGAAACCATTTAATTTGCCACTATCAAGCTGTGCAACTTCTCTTTTTATATAACCAGCATCTTCAAGCTCGGCAACAAGGCGCGTTAACTTATCTCTACCACAATTAACCTTTTGCTTTTGCAGCCAGCTTTTATGTATAGCCCAATCACTAGGCAAGCTAAGTAGAAAGCAAAGCAGACCAGTAGCTTCAAATGATAAAGATAAATCCCTTACAGACTCGTTTGGAACTACCGTGTACTTATCAGCGGCACTTGATTTGTATATAGCCATTAAATATAACCCTCACTAGTCAAAAGCTCGTTAAGATAAACTATTCCTTTAGTTGTGAATAGTGATTGTGGGTAGCCCTGCTCAGTTTGTTTAATGTCACCGTAGCCGTTATTAATGAATTTAACTGTAAAAACTCGACTACGCTTAACTGCACCGCTATAAATACCGCCGATTTCATCAAGTATAGAATTTAACTTCCTAGCGCTTGATAGTTTTAGGCTTTGAGCTACATGTGTAGCATTTTGAAGTGATTCACGTTCGACAAAATTATCAACAAAAGCCACTTTAGGCGCTGCAAGCTCTAGCTGCTTTGCTTGGTCTGCTGCTAGCTGTAAAGCTTCTGCAAAGTTAGTTGGTATTTTAGGTTGCTCTGGCTTGTTTTTTTCTTCCAAATCATGCCAGCGCTCTATAACTTTCATTCTAGCTTTTGCAGAGTACCCAGTTAAAAGGCAGTCGGTATGCCTTCTATCTAAAGTGAAATACTGAACATAACCACGAATGTCAACGTCTACAAAAACACCATCTACAAGCCGTTTGCCTATATTTTTCAAGTCATCCAAACTTGGATCATCATTGTAAAGTTCTGAATATAGTTTCTTTATATCCCTTATGACGTGATTGTGTTTTTTACTGGTGTAAATAGCAATATCTCTACTGCTCATTGTTAAAACTTCGTTATTTGCTATACTTAGATTGTTCATACGAACTCCTATTTTGAATTAACCCGTTGCTGCGGGTTTTTTATTTAACTTCTCTTCTCGCAATCATCAAAAGACCATCAACGATATAATAAGTACCTTTGTTAACCATCATTGAAACAGCTGTTCGGCTTAAATCATTAGCTCGCCCAAACGCTGCGTTATTGCCATCGTAGTTCTGTAAAATATAATCACGTAATTTCATTGGTTTATCCTATGTTGACGACACGAATGTCGCCGAGTTAAAAATTAAATTCTAGCTTCTACGAATTTAATAACAGACTTCAGGGTTTTAACTTTCTTGTGCCCACCTGAAAAGCAGCCATCTATTGATTGATAAATAACGCCACCAGTAAAAACAAAGTCAGTGTCATTAACTTTAAATTGAACGCTTACACCGTCATTAAGCCCGCCGTAAGCTTCAATTATTTTATCCTGTAAGTTTGTTGAACTCATCTTGCTATCTCCAGTTATTTAAGTGTTTTGCTTCGATGGGTTAATAATACATACATTAAATATCATTGTAAACACTTTTATATACAAAGGTTATAATTAATTTATTTCACGCACAAAAAAGCCCTAATTAAAGGGCTTAACTATTCGGTAGTTCCTAACAGTTGAAACTAGCTTAAATACTTATCTACACCAGCCGGTGCTTTACCTATTGCCCGTTGATAGTTTCGATTATCAGCCTCAAGCTTTTTGACTTCTTCTTCATTACCTAAGTCAGCATGAGCTTTTATTTTAGCTTCGTTAGTTTCTATTTGCTTTTTGTACCAGTTAATCATTCAAAATCCTCTTTAGTTGCACCGGCCATTTTTGCCATTTCAATAAGCTCATCTTTAGTTAGAAAGCACCAGGGTGATTTAGCGTAAAATTCAATTACCACATTATCGCGCTGATTCTTTTCAATCTTTTTTATTGCAAAGTCGGTTGCCTTCATACTTCACCCTTTTGGATTAACAATAAACGTGCAGCTTGCAAACTTTCTATAGCGTTATCAATGTCGGTTAGTTTATCTTTATGGCCGCGCAAGCCAGCACAAAGCATTTTCTTTACTGCGTGGTCAATTGGCACGCTGCCAGTTGGAAAAGCGTCTGACACTCGGTATACGTCAACTTTAACAGGTGTTCCGCATAAGCCGTAAATTGTACGGTGGTATTTGTTGCCATCTACTTTAGGTATCGACTTCAAGTCCTCTTCAATAGTTTTAGCTTTAAACAATTTTACTCTCCCATGATACGTGCATAACATTACACGCTGTAAATCTAATTGTGATTAATAAACCCGTTGCACCCTCGATAGTTTGAACAGGTATTTTGTTTTTAACTCTAACCGCTTTAGCTTGTTGGATGGCGTGGTATATGTCACGCCATTCAAAGCAGTCAATAGTACTTATGTCGCTATCAATTACCATCTAAAAAGTCGCTCCAATCTTCTTTAACCTGCTGCAATGCGTAAGCTATACGGCGCTCGATTTCAGCGTTAAGTATTTCACGCACGCTTTCAATGCTTGCGTTATCTTCTAGCGTTTCGCGTATTAATATAAGTGTAAACTCGTTGTCCTGGGCGATTTCGCTACTTAAATCTTCAATTTCAATGCAGCGATGGCCTACACCTTCTTTTAATCGTAGAAACTTTTTACCGGTAGATAAAAGCGTGATTAGCTCAGCTTCTGAATAATGATTAAAGTGACCCGCTAAGTTTTGCTCATTAATTAAAATGGCTTCTGTTATAGCTTCTTGAGCTGCTTCGTATTCTGCGTCAAAGCGATTCATTTATCTAACTCCTTAAGTAATGCGTCCGCAAATTCAGTTGCAGACCTCGCTGCCCTGCCCCTATCAAGCGCGTGACTGCTATAAGCAATGATGCCCTGCATTGCGTGCATAGCAAACATTTCACGCTTAGTTAAGCCTGTTGATGGCTGAATGCCATTATTATTGCCACCTTCAAAAGGCATCGCTGGTAAATCCGCGTTTTTCATTTTCTTACTCTCCGTTGTTAAAGTCCGTTAAATGTATAGCATCAAATTAAATAAAGCAAGCTTTTTACAGTAGGCTGAAAAATACATAAAAATAGTTTGACATATAGAATCAATAGCCCATAATGGACGCATCAAAATAAAACAAGGGCGTAAAATGAAAGATTTAGTTAAGGCTGAAAAACCTGCCACCACAAAGCGAATTAATTTAGATTTACCGCCGCATGTGCATGAATACTTATCATCACTACACGGTACTAAAAAGCATAACGCTGAGGCGTTGTTATTTGCAGCAGCACGTAAAAACGGCTTTAAGCCAGATAATAAATAAGGTAATCAGCAATGAGTACAAAGCAATTATTAATCGAGCTTGAAAAGGCTAAAGCTAATAACAATGAAGCTTTGGTTTATGAAATTGAGCAAATACTTGATGCGAGGTGTTAACGTGAAAGAGTTTATTAAAAAGGTTGCTGAGATACAGCGCAACCTAAAAGCTCCAAAAAACCAGTTTAACGCATTTGGTAAGTATAAATACCGTAGCTGTGAGGATATCATGGAGGGCTTAAAACCTATTCTCGGTGAGCTTGTCGTAACGGTTAGTGATGATATTAAAATGGTTGGTGATCGCATATATATCGTGGCAACTGCAAAAATAACCGATGGTGAAAATTCAGTATCTAACACGGCAATGGCTCGCGAGTCTTTAACAAAAAAAGGTATGGACGATAGCCAAATAACTGGCACTGCATCAAGCTACGCTCGTAAGTATGCGTTAAATGGATTATTCCTGATTGATGATACTAAAGATGCTGACTCTATGGGTGGCGAACAAAAGCAACCAGCTAAAAGCGCTAAGCAAAGTCAGCAACAAAATACCAATTGGTACAACACATTTGAAAATGACAAGCAGTACATGTTAGTTGACATTCAAAGTGGCGCAAAAACGGCTGATATGATTATCAGTGAATTAAAAGCAAATGGTTATGCGGTATCTAACCAAGTTGCAGATCAAATAAAAAACTTAAGATAAGGTAAACAGCAATGAGTGATTTTAATTTGGTTTTGTTTTCGGATTTAACCACCGATGAAAAATTAGCACAACTTGAAGCTGAGGGTGAAAAATACCAGGGTCTTTACGTTGATATGTCTAAAAAAGACGAACGCAAGTTTGTAAAAGATCAAGCAAGCTTTGTTACTGACTTACTTAAAAAGCTAGACCGTAAGCGTATTGATTTATCAAAGCAGTACAAAGCGCAGGTCGAAGCGGAAGCTAAAGAAATTAAGCTTAGACTTGAAAAGGCTAACAGCCCATTCACAGCTTTAATTAATGAATGGAATGCAGAGCGCAAGCGCATTCTTGATGAAGAAAAACGCATTCAAGCTGAAAAAGAATTGGCCGAACAAATTGAGCGAGACCACGAAGAGGCTTTACAGCTAAATCGACTGTGGGATTTAGAAAAAGAAGATCGCGAGCGTCAACGTGAAACTGATCGACAACAGCAAGCAGAGCGTGAAAAGCAAATAGCTGAGCAAGCGGCTAAACAAGCATTAATAAACGCTGAGAATGCACGACAAGCGCAATTACAGCAGGAAGAAAACGCAAGGTTAAGGCGTGAGGCTGATACCGAGCATAAGAAGAAGGTTAACAACTCAATACTTGCTGTACTGACTGAAAATGGCATTAGTGAGCAAGACGCAAAAACAGTAATTACATTAGCCGCTAAAGGCTTATTACCAAACACTACAATTAACTATTAAGGAATTAAAAAATGAACTTATTCACATTCACGGGTAACTTAGGTAGAGACGCAGAAGTTAAATATCTGGCTAATGGTAAAGCGATTTGCGATTTTAGTGTGGCCGTTAAATCTGGTTATGGAGATAAAGAAAAAACAAACTGGGTGCGTTGTGCTATGTTTGGTAATAAGGCGGAGGGTCAACTTCCTACCTATCTAGTCAAAGGCACTCAAGTTGCTATTAGTGGTGAGCTTGAGCTTCAGGAGTGGGAGGGTCAAAACGGCAAAGGTGCGGCTTTATCTGTTAAGGTTGATAATATTGATTTGATTGGCGGAAAACCACAAGGCCAAAACAATCAACAGCAAGCACCGCAGCAGCAGGGTTACGCGCCGCAGCAGCAGTCGCAAAGTGGATATCAGCAACCGCCACAACAACAGCAGCAATATCAGCAAGCGCCACAACAGCAACAACCACAAGGCGGATTTAATCCAAATCACAACCCGAATGATCCACCATTCTAAATAAATAACCTAGCCGCTTAATTGCGGCTTTTTACTATTTGCGCCACTGGTCGGAGCAGTTAAACACTAAAACGGTGCTAGTATTGTTTTATCAACTAAGGAGAATGAAATGACAATGACACCAGAGCAGCATGAGCGATTAATTAAAAAGACTCAAGCAACAAAGCAGGCAATCGAAGAAATTAAAAAGCAAGCGGCACAGCGTAAATTAGATGCTCGCCGTAAGATTGAAGATATTAAAATTGATAAAGAATTGGGGTTAGCATAATGGATAATAAAACAGTTTTCTCAATGATTGGCCTTTGCTGCACAATAATAATATTCATGGGCGTTGCTTTAGGTGATGATCAAAAAGAGCAAGCAGCAGAGCGTAAAAGCTACTGTGAGCTAGTTTCAATGTGGGAGCAAGACGCAGAGCAAGGCATTGAATCAGCTAAGCGCGATGGCATGCCAAACTATAAGGGTTTAGAGTGTGAGTGAAAACAAAGGTAAGAAAACTTCACCGGGTTTAATTCAGTTTATGAAAAATAAGCAATTACCAATATGCGGAGAATCAAGTCAGGATATAAAAACTTGTCACGATGCTGGTTATTTTAAAAGGAAAAGCAATGAGCGAAAATCATAACACACAAGTTGTTAAAACTTGGATTGATGAAAATTACAGTGTTGGCGATGCACTTCCTGACCTTTATTACATAGCCGATGCCACTGGCTTTGCTCGCGGTACTGTGAGAGAGGCTGTAAAATATCTAGAAGCTAGAGGCGTTTTACATGTAAGGCATGGAAAGCGCACGATATACAGAAAGGATGTATATTCAGATGAGGAGCATTTTTAGGCGTAAAAAAGCCCTATCGAAATAGGGCGAAGGGTCACTCAGCAATGAGTAAGATGATATTAACTTTAAATTAAGGGTTTTACAATGAGTGAGATTGATATTTTAATAACTCTAACGGGTGTGACAATGGCTTTTGCCGTGCTTTCCGTGCAGGGTTATATGTTTGGCAATCTTTTAATGGGTAATCTTCTTGAGCTTTATGATATTCGCATAGTGAATCGTTTTAGTAATGCGCTCCTAGTTGAGCGCGGCTATTGCATGTCTTCGGAGTCGTGTAGAAATGTTCGTTTTGAATTAATTAAACAGGTATCAAATTGGGAGCGTGGATAATGAAGCACTTTGATATAAGCGAGTTTGACTGTAAAGAAACTGGCGAAAATAAAATGGATGAGAAGTTTTTAAAAATGATTGATAAGTTGCGAGAGGTTTGCGGCTTTCCCTTTATTATAACTAGCGGGTTTAGGTCTGTTAATCACAGTGCAGAAATAAACAAACCTAACGGTGGTGGCACTCACACAAAAGGAATTGCAGCAGACATAGCCGTAAGTGGTGGCGCTCAGCGTATGGAAGTCGTTAAGCAAGCTTTATCCATGGGTTTTAGCGGGGTCGGTGTTGCCAATGGTTTTGTGCATGTTGATATTCGCGATACAACCCCAGTTATGTGGGTTTACTAGTGAAAACCAGTAAGCAGTATCAATTCGAAATAAAGCAGCTTAGAAAGATGCACAGAGCCGAATCTACTCAGCATCAAAAGTATAAGTTTATTTCATTGCTGCTTGTTGTTTTTATATTTGTTTTATTATTTGCCAAAGGTTTTAAAGTGGGGTGTTAAATGAGTAAAGAGCAAAGATTTTTAAGGTGTACGCTTGTTTGCGTATTGTATGGTGCGGTGTTTTGGGCCTCATTAATTTGCGGGGTGATGTTATGAATTGGTCTGATTTAGGTAAAAAAGTTGCTAATTATGCTCCGTTGCTTGGTGCGGCATTAGGCCCTGTAGGCTCAGGCGTTGGTGCGTTAATATCGTCTGAATTTGGTACTGAAAATACGCCAGAGGCTATAAACTCATTTATTGCTGGCAATCCTGAAGCGCAAGTTAAGCTGAGGGAAATTGAGCTTACACACAAAACGCAATTACAAGAGATTAAGCTTAAAACATTGCAAGCCGAATTAAGCGACAAGCAAAATGCACGTGCCGCACATGATAAAAGCAAAATGCCAGCCTATTTAAGTGTAGGGCTAACTTTAATCATAATGATAATAGTATTTATGTTGTTTTGGGTTGATGTGCCTAGCGGTAGTCGTGAGGTGCTATTCATGCTACTAGGTGTGGTTATAAAAGAATGGGGCAGCGCCATGCAGTTTTGGTTTGGTACAACGCGAAGCAGTCAAGATAAGACTAGAATGATAGGAAAATAAAATGCCAGAACTACACGATTTACCAGGGATTATAATTGCAGTAGTTTTAGGTTGTGGCCTTTGCTATTTGCTATACAAAGACCACACTGCCAGCGATTAAGGCTCGCTCCTATTTGCCATTCTAATGTTACCAGTTCCTGAGTCTATAGCAGTGAGCTGGTTCCCCATTATAATATTGTTGTCACCACTTGCGGTAACTCTTGCTGATGTAGACAATCTAGATGAACACTGGTTAACACTGCAATCATTACCCCTTATCCTAACAACATCCTGACCCGATACCGTGTTAGCCTTTACTCCGCTAACTGTGTGACCGTCACCGTAAATGTCCATGGCCCTAACGCCCGAGCTTTCAAATATCATTATGTTTGAAAATGTGGTGTTATTTGGCGCGTAAGTATCTGGTATATTGTAAACGTTACCTGTTGAATCTGGCGCGTATATATTTACGTCCACCATCGACTCTATATTGCATTGAGCCGTGGCGGTAATCTGATAATCTCCATCAAGGCTTATGTCGCAGCTCTCAATACTTGTAAAATTAGCTATGTTAATGTCTGAAGTGCTTGTTATTGATCCACCTTTAACTTTTATGCTGCCCGCGCTCGATGTATTCCAATCATCGTTTATGTGGCTATCCTTCAATATTACATTTTGGACGGATGCGGTGTTTAGAGTTCCAATTTTTGAGCCTATTATCTCTATTAGGTTAAAAACCCTATCAGGCATGAAGGTTTCAGCAACGCCATACGTTCCGCCGATCATGTTGGCAAAATCAGTAACAGCCAAGGTTAAATCTTTTTGAATATTACCAGTAACAGTGTTTCTTGTTAGAGTTATATTTTCTATTTCACCGCCAAGCTGTTGATTTACCGCTCTTATTCCGTACTCATTATCCTTAACAATATTAAAACTTACGCTGTAACCCCTGTGGGTTTCCTGTATATAAATACCTGAGTCGGTTTTGCCTAGCCCATTCCTGTAGGTGTGGTTGTGGCTTATAATGCAATCCTCAGAAATATATTGCGCATTATACTCTGCATCAGTTAAAGCCCCATTAGAATCATTAAAGTTTCCATTCTTCTTACCGCCAAACTTCAAACCAGATGCGTGATTGTCATTGGCGTGATTATCTGACACATTACAGAATGAGTCTTGAAGGTATAAACCATGCTCGCCGTTGTTATGAAACTCATTAAACTGCAAATTCAAGTCTTTAACGTTTCTTTCGCACAATAAGCCATCAGACCCCTGTATGTCGTTAACATTGTTGTCGTTAAACCTGTTGCTTTGTATTAACTCGCTTGCAACTTCAGGTTTAATTGTACCGCCCCTAATATTATCGTGAGAGTAGCACCCCCAAATTTTACCGCCATAAACACGTGATGTAGGCGAGTTACCGCCATCCCTTTTTATGCCTGTATAACCGTTGTATGTTTCACAGAATAATATCTGCGAGTCGTTACCAGAAAGTCTAAGCAAATCCCCGAACAAAGCAGTTGCACTTGTTGACTTAGTATCGTTGAAAACCTTTAGATTTAGCGCCGTGTTGTTGTCACCATCAAGCCATACAGTGTTTGTGTTTCTTCCGGTATCTTGAACATCAAAGTCAGACAGTGTGTTATTATCGCCGTGTAGTATCAAGCAGTGGCTGTCACCACCTATTAATTTAGCCTTGCCTTGTATAGTAAGGTTTGAAATGGTTTTTTCTACCTCAACTTTTATTGAGCCGCTATGACCTATATTTAACACACCGCCACCATATAGCATGGCATTATCTATCGCTTGGCTGAATTTAGCGCTTTCATCTACCACGCCAGTCCTATCAACTTCGAGCAGGTCGATATTGTAGCCGCTTGAGTTATCTATGTGATCTTGAACCGTCAAACCACCAGCGGTTGATATTGAACTTGCTTTTTTGCTTGTTTTGAAATTCTTTTGCTGTGAATTAACTTCAAGGTAAAAATCACCGTCATCAATATAGAAATTACACTCACCCCTTGAGTTTGATACGTTATCAATTCCATTCTGAGGGATTTGAGTTGTACCGCTTGAGTCTGAGTAAATTGTCGCAAAAGTGTTATCTGATTGGTTTTTAACTTCAAAAACTGTATCAGTAAAATAGTTATTACCGCCTGCATCAGAGTCGTTAAACGCTCCAATATTAAATGTTATTTGCTCTAACGCCATTAGAAATCCCTCAAGCCTTTAATTGTTAAACTGTTATCACCGACAATACTAACATTATTTCCGTTTGAAAGTATTGCATAACCTGGAGCGCCAGCAGGGCCGCTAACACCGCTAACTCCTGAATACTCACCCCACTGACCTGCGGAAATTATACCAACAAAGCCAGGTGCAGACCTTGAACCTGCCACACCATCTTGCCCTATTTGAAAGTCATATCCCTCTATATTTGCAGCGCCAGCATTTCCAAATGCTCCTCCCACATAGCCTTGACCCCCTGAGCCGCCATTACCAGCGCTTAAGAAGTTATTAATGCTATTGGCTACACTCTGCGTTGAAGGGCTGCCACCGCCTCCTGAGTATACTACGCCCTGTGTTACATCTATCGTAGTAGGTACGGTTAAGTAAATTGCATCACCACCAGCAAAACCTCCAGCGCCCTGTGCCACTACATTTATTGGGTTGTCGTTTTGGTTTGGTGCAATAGCTGAAGCACCTTGCCCACCCTTACCGCCAGCGCCAAGAATAGAGCCGCGATGAATTATATTTAATGTAACGCCGCTTGTTTGTGTTCCAGTTGTAAAGGCTGGATTATATACAGATGTGGCGCCAATAGTTACACCTGACTTTATGAATACAGTGTATTCACCTGCCTCAGTAGGTGCAAACTCTGTGCTTAAGTCGTAATTCTCTTTATTCTCATCAATAATAAAATCAAAATCATCTTCATTGATTATATCTTGATAAATCTTGGCTTTGATTGTGTACGTGTTTTTAGCTGGGTTTTCTTTCATTGATAATATTTGTAAGTTTTCTGATTTTGGATCGCCGTTGTCATCGGTTGCCTCATCAGAAGTTACATTTATTATTTCACCTTCCTCGACTAAACCGCCCTCAATTTGCCCGTAATCCTTGTAATCAATATCAAAAGTGTAAATCTTAGGCGGGAGTTTATTTAGTTGAGATACGCGATTAATACCAGCAACGGCTATTTGTATGTCCGTGTCACTATTTGTAAGGAATCGAGTGTAAAACTCATCATCTTCCAGTGGCTCAAGTGTACCAGTTAGCTCAGTTGTTAAGTCAATGCCCTTGTAAATAATCTTGGAGTTTTCATCATCAATCTTTTTACCTGCATTAATCGGTGCAAAGCCTATTGTTGCCCTAGTAACTTGCTCGTTGTAGTTGTTATCAACAGTGATTGAGCCAAGCTTAATAGTGCCGCTGTCGCTAAGTGTTAAAGGTTGCTGCCCAAAGTCGCTAAACACTTTAACCTTAATTTTTTTAGCTGCTTCATCAAAGTATAAGGCTATACCACTTTCAGACCATGATTGAATGACCTCATCAATGATATTTTCAACAGAATCCGGTTTTCTAATGTAGACCTTGCCCATGTTAGGCACCACATTAGCCTCTGCATCCGTGTAATCTTCATAGAATCGGCTTTCAATGCTTGTTGTTTGCAGTACTTCAATAATCTTTGTGACAGGGTTAAAGTTTTCCCAAACAGGCACAAGCTGCACAGACGATTCAACATCATGGTCTTTTAATTCACTACCACCAACGGCGCGAGTAACTATCGCAAGCTCGCCTGCAATGCTATCGGTAACAGTGCAATCAATTAATTCATCTTCAATATTTACCGTGACAGGATCGCCATTTAAGCCATACTCACCATCAACAGCATTAGCCATAAATATGCTAGTTGAACTATTATCTATAGCAACGGATAAGCGACCGTAAGATGTCGCAGGGTATTTGGCTTTTTTACGCTCAGCAAGCATAAGAGGGTCAAGACCTCTAATTGTCACCGTGTTGTTGTTTAGATTTAAGCTGTCAATGATGTATTCACGCTCAACACACTGCGTACGGTCAAAGTTCCCATCATCACCTAGAAAGCCGCTAAACGTCACTAAGCGTCTATTCTGAAAATAAGGGTGTCGAGCTATTAGCTTTTTAAATAAAGTCGCCTTGCTTGTTCTCTGCGCTGCGTATGGCACTGTATAAACATCTTCATCGGTATTATCTCCAATGGTTATATTTACACTGGCGTTTTTAGCCATTGCCATTCCAGGCTTTAACTCTACAGGTGTATGAGATACAGACTTTAAGCCGTTAAAATATATTTGACCGTTAAAGTTTTGCGATGTTGGAAATAATAATTCACGTTCAACAGTGCGATCGAAACTGTCACCACTTGAGCAGCCTTGTCCGTTTGGCAATTGCGGGTAGCCTTTGTAGCTTCCGTCAGCCTCGCCGCTATGAATAACCCTTAATTGTTCGCCACTTGATATTGCCGTCGCTGTTGTTCCGAATTGACCTCGCGATAAAATACTTACATTGCTTGAGTCTGTTACGGATATCTTAACAACTTCACCTGACTCGGTTGTCATATATGGCGTAGAATTTGTGTAAAATTCAATATCAGAACCAGCATTTTGAGATACAGGCAAAGCTCCAGTATAAGCATCATCAACAGCTTGACCGCTTGTGCAAAGCCCTTTGTTTATCGTATCAGGCACAGAGTATTTACAGGCATTTGGGTAGATAGCAACGGCGGTAACTGTGCGAACCCCGCCGATATCCTTCTTAGAATCAAAGCTCATTAATCGCGCCCTCTCATTTTAATTGGTACTGTACCGTGTAGGGGTGTCGAATAAGTTATATCAGGCATTGAGCTTGGGTTTTTATACTGCCCAAACGTATTGTCATTGTTTGATACAGACCACTTAAAAAAGAATGGACGCGACATTTTACAGTGTGTTTGAAAGCTCGGCCAGTTAGCCCTAATACCATTATCACCAAGCATAGGTATCAGGCTAAAGCTTGCGTCTGTGTCAAAACCCACAGTTTCAACGCGACCTATAACAAACTGACCGTTGTTATCATTAAACCCTACAACCTCATCAACGTTATTTAGTGAGGCTGGTTTAAGTCCGATATCAGGCTGGCGACCTAGAGACCATGATTTACCCAAATACAAAGCACCTATAAATAACTTGCTTGTAAAGTTAAGTGTAATCTTGAATCTAAATGCCTCTTTAACGCCTAAGTATTCACAGATGGTTTTATTCGTACCGTAAGGCGTGAATGTTGCTATTTCTTCATAAGCGTTAGTTGATGGATTTTGCATTTCAACTTTACCAGTCAAACCAGCGCTAAAGCCGTTGTGAAGCGCCAAGCCAAAGTAATCAACAGTAAACAGTGACTGCTTGCTTATGATGATTTTAACACTCCCACTATCCGCAGCGGGGCTGTATTGCGTGTTATCGCGATAATCTAAGCAATTGGCAAATGGGTATGCTGAATCAGCATTTTGACCGCTATAAGTTGATGTAGGTATATCGTTTTTATACCCCACCAAAGCAAAACATGTGTCTTGCTGTGATGAGGTAGGCGCACCATCTAATACAATTGTGTTTGCTACGAAATTAGCCATTATATAGCCCCCACTCGCGCCGCTTGTTTTTGCCCTTTACTGATTGCAATTTGCATATCCTCGTTATTCTCAGCTAATGATTTAAGTATATCACTAACCGTATCAACTGCCACGAATCCCGAATCAGGTAGCTCAATGTTAAATACTCGCTGAGTTGATTGAGTTGGTGCAGTCGGTGCAATTGTTGAGCTTGTTCCAGAAGATTGAGAAAAACCAGAGCTAGACGACCCGCCAGAAGATGAGCCACCAAGAGCACCAACACCTTTAACAATACCAGACCCTATTATTAGTGCTGTGTTTGCTGCTCCTAAACCATTAGCGTAACCAGCGGCGGCGGTAGCCCTACCTATTGAGGTTGGGTCACCAGGTATCAACTGAGATGCAAAAGCAAGAGTTGCAGCAGCGGCGGTTGAAGCCGTATTTGCCTGTAAAGCTGTAGCGGTTTGAATTGCAATGCCAGCAATAGCGGCTGCCTTTGCCTCATTTGTTAGTGCAGAAAGCAAACCAACAGCATTACTTAAAGCGCTTGAGCGAAGCGAGTTTACCGTTTGATTGTACGCCTCTTCAGCTTGCAACCTTGACTGTATGCCAGAGTCATTTATGGCGGTTAATCTGTCTTGCTGCAACTGGTATTCAATAGCTTCTTGCTCGCTAAGTTCAGCCAGTAGCTCTCGCCTTTGATCGAAGTTAAGCTTCTCATTCTCAAGTATAGCTTGCCCTCTAATGGCGTAATTCTGTGCTATTTTTTGAACTGTGAGTGCAAACTCTTCATCCTCTAACGCTACATTGTCGGCTTTTAATTGGTTTCTTAGCGCAAGCTCTTGCTGTAAGAATTGAGTCTTAAGCTTTTCTGCACTAGAGAATTTACCAAAGCCATTATCAGTGGTGCCTCCTGTATCTTTTGTTTTCCCACCTGCATCACCGCCATTACCACCTGTAGCATAGGTAAACTCAACACCTTCAAAACCAGCATTAAAAACTGCTTGCTGCTTAACTGATAGCTTATCAAGCTCCGTATTTATACGCTCAATCTCGCCTTTATACTTTCGCACATTCTCTGTTTTAATCGGGCTTTCACCGAAGTTTTTAAACGTGTTTAATTTTTTCTGTGCATTTTGAAGCTCTAATTGAAGTACTTTAAACTCGTTATTTATATTGGTTAACTCTATCTGCCTTTGCTTTTCGTTTAGCTCTGTGTATGACTTAGTTAACCCTTGCACTTCATCACTAAGTCTTTTTGTTCTTTCTTGTGCGGTTTCCGCTGTTTCTGCAAAGTAAAGTATTGCCGCAGCAGCTATCAAAGCTACGCCTAACGGACCACCAAGCAAACCCATTGCAGCAGATGCACCCCTAGCAGCTAAAGCTTGCGCGTTCATAGCGACAGTCGTCCTTGCAACCACTTGCCCTAAAGCGTTAGTTTGCACCGATGCAGCCAATGATTGCCTTGTGTATGCTATTAATGCGGCAGTTGATCCAGCTATTGAGCCAGCAAGCCTAGCGCCGAATATGGGAGCTACAACAATTAAACCATCGCCAACAACTTCAATATTATTAGCTAACGAGTTAAGCGCCTCTCCAGCGGTTTTTGTTACACCTAATGACTCGTTAATTTCACCAACATAGACAGTTAGTGAGTTATTAACGTTAGTTAAACCATCTGCAAAAGTCTTAGTGAATGAAAGAGCGCTTTCGTCCATATTTTCAATTGCTGAAATAACTTTATCAGCAGTGATTAACCCTTGCGAGCCTAGCGTTTTAAGCTGCCCCACGTTAACGCCAAATTCAGCGGCCAAGGCTTTACTAATTGGTATTGAAGCCTCTAGGATTGAGCGCAATTCATCACCCTGTAAAGCACCAGAACCTAGACCTTGAGCCAACTGAATCATAACGCTGCTTGTTTCGTCAGCCGTTGCGCCGCCAGCTTTTAAAGCTAAAGTTAATTTACTCGTTACGTTAAGCAGTTGATCTTGAGACAATCCAAGCTCACTAGTTGCCTGAGCAAGCCTTGAATAAGCAGAGGCAACACCTTCCAAGTCAGTTGCAGACGCTTGAGCTATTGATATAACGCCTTTTTGAGCCTTAACAAATTCACTAGCTGAGCTTGTAGCTTGATTTAATCGGTTGTTGACCGTAGTCCATGAATCAGCATACTTAACTATTTGAGCCGCAGCTAACGCAGACGCGACAGCTTGAGCAACGCTTGTAAGCCTGCGCATAGAGTCGGTTGTTTTATCAGATGTAGAGCCTAACCCCTTCATTTCACTGTTTAAGCTTTTAATCTCTGCTTTAGTGTTGCCAGCATCAAGCCTTACTCTTATGCGCTTTTCTGTCATTGTTTTGACTCTCTCTTAATCTTGTTGTTGCGGCACTCAAGCAAGTAACAATCAAGATGTTGAATAATACTTATAGCTATATCTTCATCTAAAGCCACAAGCTCGACTTGTTCACGTATTTGCTTATCTTTTAATGCACTGTCTTTATCTCGGTTTCTATCCGCTCGATAAAGCGCGTTTAATAAATCAGTTTGAAGATCGTTTATATCCATGAAAGGAATTTCAGCACCGGCGCGTTGATGGTGCTTTATATAAACTTCTTTTTCTTCTGCGGTAGGGTGATCAACATCAAACTTAATACGCGGTTTTATTGCATCAATATCTTCATCAGCTTTGTAATGAATAAAGTTTTTAATATCCACAGCGCGAGAAATTAAAGCATTGTTCAATGAAAGGAAATATTCAGGATTTGTAAATATATCGTAAGCCACCGCTTTGCTGTATGGCAATTCTTCATCACCATTGAAAACGTTGGCCCAATCAATACCCGCATACTTAGCCAGCCACTCGCCGAATATTTCATTTTCTAAATGCTGCTTTTCACCGTCAGATATAACGGCGTAAGGATTATATTTTTTCTTTCGCAAGTCAGCCATGAAAACATCGCTTTCACGTGTGCCGAATCGCTTAATAGTAAAAATTGCGCCGTCTATTTCAACTTTAGCGCCGTTTAACTGCCTTTTTTCATCTTCTTGATAGTTGTTTAAATTCATATTAGCCCCGAATGCCCAAAAAAGGGGAGCGCTAACTCCCCAGGGCTAAATTTTATTGGTTTACGTAGATATTGATAGTTGTTGACTCTGACTTACTACCTTGAGCAGTTACCTCAAAGTTAGTCATTAACAGGTTACCGTCTGGCTCTGGCGTTGCTGTTGTGACTTTACAGTTAGGAAGCTTGTAAACTACCTCTGTTAACTCGTCATTAGACTTAAGGCCAAATGCAAAGCTAACGTCAGTCGCGCCGCTTGCGTAATCTTCGTACTTAAACGGGTCTGCGCTATTAGTGTAAGCAACTAATGAAGCTGTTACACCAATGCTACCTTTGCCAAATTCACGAGCACTACAGCCAGCAGCGTCGGACGTTTCATAATTGTTTGAAATTGACATATCAGCGCTACGGATTTGACATTGCTCGCTTGCGTCATTCAGCCAAAAACCAGAAACGTTATCACTAGTCATTGTGCTTGGTCGCGCATTGCCTGAGTCAGATTGACCGGCAACAGCATTTTTACCAGCAAGCTTGCCACCTAATAGCCAAGTCATTGACTCGGTAACAATACCCGTTGCAGGAATAGTTAGCTGCGCCGTATCCATCAAGCCGTTAACAAATGTTTGATAGCCAATACCACCAACACCTGTATCGTAAGGCATGCGCTTTTGAACTGCATCATAATAGCGTGTAACGCCTGATTTAATTTTACGGCTAAATACCGTGACAGATGCGCCAGCAGATTCAACAGCAGGCACTTCAGTTGTTTCGACTTCGTTATCATTAAGCTTTGTTTCAATGATAAACATACCATCATTCGAAGCACTACCAGAAATCCAAAAGTGATCGCCT
>NYWO01000015.1 GCA_002685075.1 Arcobacter sp. | reverse complement strand
AGCTCTATTTCTGGGTATCTTTTTACTTTTATTTATATAGACTTTTATTGAAATACATACTTAGCTTAAATCTTATTTGCTCTTTTTATTTCTTAATTTGCTTATTATAAATAGTATTTTTAAGAGTAATAGATTATAGAGTATATATTAAGTATAAATAAAATAGATGAATAAAAATTAAACATAAAAAAAGGCCCGATAGAATCGGACCTTCTGGTAAGAAAAGTAGAATCTACAGTCTAGACTCGTATCTTAGGAAAAAGTATTTTCCATAACTCTCGTCAATCCTCTTCAGGTCCCGTCAGATGGGCTTGATAAGCCTCTTCTATCACTATATAATGAATCTACAAGTTAATCAAATATAAGCAACTTTAACTATTTTTGGTTAACCCGTAGTTAACTTTTTTGGAGATAAAATGGAAAAGAGTAGTAACTTAACAAACTTAAAGGGCATTAAAAAGAATCCCAAAGTAAAAAGTAAAAAGTTCACAGGTGTATATTCTCAGAATATTATAACTAATGGTAGAAAAGATGTAATGTTCTATTTTAACTTTAAAGATAAGAACGATCTTAATATTAAAGGCTTGCCAAAACTGAGATGGATTAAAGTTGGTAAAAAATCTGAAGGGATAAGTTTAGAAATTGCTAATAGACAAAGAAATTCACAAATAAGTGAAATGAATAACGGCAAAGATATTACATTGGTTAGTATAAAGAAGAAAAATAAGGATGTCTTGAGGTTCCAAACATTAGCAGAAAGGTATTTTGTTGATAAAAGAATAACTAAAGAAAGAATGAGCAGATATAATATTCACATTAAACCTTTATTCGGAAATATGGATTGTTTTAACATTACTAAGAAACAAGTAAAGGAGTTCTTATATAAATATAGTGAGAAAGCTGCTCCTGCTACAGTTAATGCAGTTAGAGAAACAATGACCGCAATTTTTAATCACTCTATTAAGGAATATGAACTTAATAGAATTAATCCTTGTGTTGGTATTCCTAGACTTAAAACTGATAATGAAAGAGAAAGATATTTATCAACTGAGGAAATAAAGCTTTTATTAGATGTTGTTTCTCATAATAAACTTATTTGGTTAACGGTTAGATTATGTTTATGTACTGGAGCAAGAATAACAAGTGTTATCAACATACAAAAAAAAGACCTTAATTTTATAAATGGTGTTGTAACTATTAAGAACTTTAAAACTAATAGTACTTATAGAGGCTTCTTACCAACAGATTTAGTTGAGTTCTTAAAAGACTATACAAAAGATATGAAGTTGAATGAGTATGTCTTAGCTATAACGGAAGGTAAAAAACCAACATTTCCTAACATTAGATGGAGATTAAAACCAATATTAGATGATTTATTCAATCAAGAACTAGAAAAAGATGATAGAAAGAATAGAGTAGTTATTCATACTTTTAGACATACTTTTGCTTCTCATCTTGCAATTAATGGAACTCCCATTTTTACTGTACAAAAATTATTGGATCATTCTAAGATTGACCAAACATTAAGATATGCAAAGCTTTCACCAAATAGTGGACAAGATAATGTTGAACAATTATATAGATAAAACTAAGTCATTGACTTATATGAAAGTAAAAGGTATAATTTATGGAAATAGTTGAGACATCAGTTTATACTGAAGATATAACAAAGCTTTTAAAGGATGAAGAGTATCAAGAGTTACAAAGGTTCTTGGTTGAACATCCTAAAGCAGGCGATGTAATAAAAGGTTCTAAAGGTCTTAGGAAATTAAGATGGAAGCTACAGAACAAAGGTAAAAGTGGTGGAATACGTAATATTTATTACTACTACGAAGAGCAACATACATTATATATGATTTATGTCTATGAAAAGAGTAAGACTGAAGACCTTACTCCAAAACAAATTCAAATGCTAAGAAAAGCATTTTTAGGAGAGTAATTATGGATTCATTAAATTTTAATAGGTTAATATCAAGTACAAAAGAAGCTAAGGAGATTATCCAAGGTAAAAAAGAACCAAGCAGAAAGTTCTTTATAGAGGAACCAAACCCTAAAGAGATTAGAACTAAACTCTCACTTACTCAAGAAAAGTTTGCTGAGTTAATGAATATTAGTGTTCACACTCTTAGAAATTGGGAACAAGGAAGGCGCCATCCAGAAGGACCTGCAAGAGTACTTTTAAACGTAGTAAATAATCACCCTGAAGTCTTGATGGAGATGGCTTAAGTATGTATTATGACAAAAAATACCAAGTTAATTTACCTGAAAGAAGTGATAAAAAATATCTGAACATTGAAAACTTTGGAGATTATGAATTCACTTATTGTATTGCCTACGAGATGGCTATACGAACAGAAAAATATGAATCTCTTATTAGTGTAAAAGAAGAAGAACGTAATCGTGAATGGGTAAAGAAAATGCACTCACTTGGTATTAGAGATTTAAAGAAAAGCCATTTATCATATAGTAATATGGAATTATTAGAAAAGGAAGAGTTACAGTATGAGTTTTCACCTAAAAATTGGGATGCTTATAGTATATATGATATCTCATCTGGTCTTAATAAGGTGTTCTCCTTCTACTGTAACAATAAAAGGTTATATAGGAAGATTGAGAAGGATAAAAATGATTTTATCCTTGTTGATGAAAGGGAATTCTCACTTGCTTTACTTAGTCCTGTAAATTACTATATAAACTCTGTCATTGATAATAAAGAAGAAATGATACCTTTATCATTGGATTTACCATTAAGCAGATTAGATGATGACTTCTTACTAAGCTTACAATTATCAGATTTGAAGTTGCAGTATATTGAAACTGAACCTTTATATAGTAGACCAACTTTAAGATTTGAGGATGATAGAATAATTAACTTGCCTATAAATCTGAATTTATCAGGTGAAGAGCTTTCATCATATGTATTAAAAGCAAAAGAAGATTATAAGATAGATAAAACTATTACTAAAACATTCATTGAAGATTTATTGGATATTATAGTTGAGGACTCAATGGAAGCTAAGGGTAATAAGAAAATACCGAAAGGGAAATTGAAAAAGAAATCTATTGCAGATGCTTTTTTTGTGTATGACTTATTTAAAGTTCTTATTCCTATATATAAAAACGTAAAAGAACATGGTGATTATATGTTACCTAAAACTTTAGATCAACTTGAGAATGATTTAAGTTATAGGACTGATATTGGAACATCATATATTAAAGCTTATCGTACATTTATGAACTCATGTATTGATGATGAATTATATATAGACTTGATAAAAATAAATCACGATTCTAAGTATAGACTTCAAGCTTTAAGTGAAGATATTAAGAATTTTAAGAAAAGAGTAATTGACCGAAGAGAAAAAGCGAAGAAAACTGTAAAGAGATTAACAGAAAATGAGATAAAAAAAATTACAAGTATGCATAAGGAAGATATAGAACAAAGAAAGATTGCTAGAAGCCTAAATATAGCATTATCTACTGTACAACATCATTTAAACAAACTCAAATAAACTACTTAGAAAATTAGAAACCTATTCGGTCACTAGTCTTTTCTATATAACATGACTATTAATTTTTTATACTGTTCTTCTAATTAACAAGGAGAGCAAATGGAAAATATAAACGAATTCTTCAAGAATAAGTATCCAAGCAATTTATCAGCAGAGAGCGAACTAAAGATTTTTAGAACAGCAGAAATGTTATATAAGAGGCATGGTAAGAGCTTATTAAAGAAGCCAGAAATAGCACAAGAAATTGGAATATCTCAGAGTAGTATTGACCGCCTACGTCGTAGTGGAGAGTTAAAATATAAGCGTATTGGTGGACAGATTTTTTTTACATTATTTGAAGTTTCATACTTTATAGAAGAGGTGTGTGATGGAATCTAATAGCCTAATAAATGATCTAAGAAAACAAGAAGGAATAAAGTATTTTTCTAATATAAAAAATGGCAGGGTAAATAATGATACTGTACTTACTCTGATAACAAGAAATAGAGATATCGAGAATTTATTACCTTCACTGTGTCAGTACTATGGCATTATGCCCAATTTTATAATGGTGAGTATGGAGAATGTATCTGAAGAAGCATTGAATAGAACGGATATAAATACAATATTAATTTCAAGAAAGGGTATTGATAATAAGAAGCTAAGTAAATCATTAATGAAGCCTTTAATTATTGATTTAAAAAGTGAAAGTGTAAATGCCATAAGAGAACCATATCTTGAAATGATTTTACAGCAGGCTGCGAGTAATAACTTTTTTCAGGATAAAGATAGTCTTGAGTGTATAACACCTTTGGCATACTACAGACTTCCTAAGATTATGGACTTGATATATATTAGTGGTAATGATTTAGAGGTTTATCTTGAATTAGCATTAAACGATGTTAGAACAAGTATTGGAGTATTTAAAAGGTCAATTTCTTTTTTTAGAGGGAAGTCACTTGTTGAAATTAAACAGTGGCAAGAGATGATAAAAAATGATTTGTATTTACTTCAAAGTGAAAGAAAATTGACTTGTAGATTAGCTCGCTTGATTTATAAGGTAGCAACTCTAAATGATGATATAAGTAATACTGCAATAGGTAAGTTTTTTGGAAGAATATTTGGAATAAGAAGTGAAGGTCTTTACAATAAATATCTTGGAATTTCTAATGTTAAAGGTTATGATCTAAATAAAAGCCCTTTTATGTTTTTAAGCAAGTATTACGTTAATTCTATAGGTGCTTCACTATGAGTAAGTCTATAGAAAAAGAATTTAATAATAGTGATGCATATAGCATTGATGATGGAATGGAAGAACATTATAAATCTATGGATAAAGAGATAAGAGAAAACTATGATGTACCTGAAGATGGTTTTGATAATGAAGATGATATTGAAACTAACTTTGAGCCAGTGTTTCCAACAGAAGCAGAGTTAAATGAAAGTAATAAAGCACTAATTGAAAAAGAAGCTAAGTCTCATGATTTAGTTTCTTCTTTGTCCTCTTTAAATTCTTGTACTCCAAATATTACATCTGAATTTAATAATGGAGGAGATACTGAATCATATTTATTTAAGACTGAAGTTGATGATACAGAAGAAGATTACCTAATAAAGACTAATTTGAACAAATACCTTGTACAAATAAAACCTATGAATAAAACAACTTGGAATATTATTGCAACTAAACTTGAATCTCCTAAGGGTATAGGCGAGAGTTTGTCTAGTGATAAACAGATTTATAAAACAGGTGGAATAAAAGTCTTAAAGAAGGCTGCAAAGGACAATGACTGGAAATTTGGAGAAAAAGATGATAAAAAGCTCATATATACAGGTAGATATTGGACTGTTTTAAGCCAAAAGTACCAGCTTATGTTTATCCAATCTTGTATGATAAAGTTATCTATCCCTGGTATCTTAGTGTTAGACAATCAGTTTTTAGAAATATTCTTTAAACAGTTTATCTCTAATCATTTTTTTAAAGAGATAAGAGTAAAAGCAGAAACAAGGATTAATTTACTAAATGGAACATTAAGAATTGATTTAGATGGAGCTAAGTTATTACCCCATCATCCAAATAGTCACATGACTCATCTTATGGATTATTCATACGATTCTCGTGCTACAAATTCTTTGTTCTTATCATTTTTAGATATGGTATTACCTGATAAAAATACTCAGAAGACATTACAACAAGCAATTGCCTATCTTTTTATTCAAGGGCTTAAACTTGAGATGGTAATATTTCTTTTTGGTACAGGGTCAAATGGTAAATCTGTTATTTTTGAGGTCTTGAAGGGTATTATTAGTTCTAATATGATGACAAACTATTCACTAGAGAGTTTAGTTGATTCAAAGGGGTATCATAGATATAATATTCAGAACAAGTTGATGAATTATGCTACAGATATCTCGATGAAGCATATTAAACATGGGACATTTAAACAATTGGCTTCGGGTGAACCACTTGAGGCTAGGTTACCTGGTAATGATCCTGTGATTATGGATAACTATGCAAAGTTAATTTTTAATATTAACAAGATTGACGATGCGGATATTGAATCTACGATAGGTTTTTTTAGAAGAATGGTATTCGTTCCATTTGAAGTAACTATTACAAGAAACCAGCAGGATAAAGAACT
The DNA here is from genome assembly GCA_002685075.1 of Arcobacter sp. GTDB lineage: Bacteria > Campylobacterota > Campylobacteria > Campylobacterales > Arcobacteraceae > Poseidonibacter. Next base: position 15,127 of record NYWO01000015.1, on the reverse strand, counting down.
TCCTAAGAAAATACTACAGAATAAAGCTGGTATTTTAAACTGGATAATTGAAGGTGCTGTCGAAGTTTTAAATAATCAGAGTATATTTATATCTCATAAGTGTAGTAAGTTCTTAGATAGATTCCAAAAGGACTCTAATATTACAGCTAGATTTTATGAAGAGTGTCTTATTCCATCTTCAACTGATAGAATTAGGTTCCAAGATATGTATAACCTTTTTTTAAACTACTGTAAGAGACAAGGAGAAAAACCTATTCCTCAAATCCAATTTAAGACTGAACTTAGAAAGCATAATCTATCTGTTACAAGAGCAAAAAGTGGTATGGTTTGGCTGACGGGATTAAATCATAATAACCTTCATGCTTTATCAATAATTGAACCATTTAATAATTATAATGGTTCGTAGTATTTACTACACTAGCTACACCTTACTCTTCTAAAGTCATTGTTTATAAGGCTTTTGAGGTGTAGTTTGGTGTATTTATATAAATTAATATATATCTTTAATTAAGTATTCTCTTAAGAAGTACTTTCTAGTACTTTAAATAACCCAACTTTATCTTTTAATTTTTCTTCTAAACCTTTCATTGTCCACATAGTAGTTTGTGAAAGATTATTAAATCTTGGACTAGCTGAAGGAATATCTGCAACGACTGAAGAATGTATAATTACGGCAATGAGTCTACTTTCTTTAAGGTATTTAAGAAAATGTCTCTCATTCTTCTTGATGAATCCCATATTTAAATCATGTAATTTATCTAATGCCATTTTCACTGTATCTTGTTTTAATATTGAGCCTTCAGGTGTAAGGTTATCAATGTTAATTGCAACTATTCCAAAAAGAAAACCATTTAGCTTTATTTGCTTTACTCCTTTAGATAATTGCTTTTCCAAATTATTATTAGAAGTTACTTTTTTACAAGCAATTCCTACGTCACCATCTGCAAACTTTACTACAATATCAGGTTCATCAAGCTTTACATCCTCAAACTTTATAGAAATTCGATGTGCTAACTCTAATTCAAATAGAATATTCTTTGCGTGTGAGTGTTTTCTATCTTGAAAATCAAGAGTTCCCTTAGTAATATCCTTTAGATACTTCTTTTTATTATTTGATTTATGAATAAACATGATTGCATCATATAATCGATTAACATATAATGCATCAAACATCTCAAATGGTGTATTTTCTTGTGAAAAGTTTTTTATCGTATTTGAAAGTAATATATATAGATAAGAGGTAGTGTGAAGATTAACTTTTAACTCAGTAAACATCTCTAGTATTTCATTTGCTTTTCTTCTTATTTCATGATAGTCTGACTTCTGAATCTTATCCATTGTTTTCCTTTCTATAACTTCACTATGCACGTTCTCTTGAACTAATCCCTTTAAGAATAACGTCATAAACAATACTAGCTAGACCTTTTCTAATCTTATCTTCACTTAGAACTTGTGTCGCCATATTTTGGTGAATATCTAAACTATCAATGACAGCATCGTTTAATCTATCTGCAAATCCACCAAGCATTGCTTGTTCTTTAGTGTTATTACTAATTTGCTCTATTACTACAGTATCTTCTTTGACTTTATCCGAAATAGTTTTAGCATAGTTATATACATCATCATCTGTAAATTCACCTTTGAATAGTGTATTCATGGCTTCAACTACTTTAGTTAAGAAAACTTTCTCAGGATCTTTTGGTGTTGCTGTTCCAACATCTGTAATACCTTTAAGTTCTTCACCACCTTCTAATGTAATTGTTTGTTCTTTTTGTTTATGAAGTTGGTATCTTGTTAATTCTACTAATGATATATCAACATCATCTGATGTATTGACAGTTCTTAAATTTGGTATTAGTCCTTTAGTAAAGGCACATAGTTTCTCTAGGTCTTCATCTGCATAATCAACTATCTGTGATAAGAATTCATACATTCTTACAAACTTAACCATGTTGGCTTTAAAAATCTCTAGTGCACTCTTAATTTCATTTGCTTCTTTTAAGTCTATTTCTAGATTGTGTATAGCTTTCTCATCATTATCCTGCTTTGCATTTCCTAGGGCTTCTTTAATATTTTGTATAGATATTAAGGCTTCTTTATATTTGCCCTTGTAGCGGTCAATAGAGGGCTTTAAAGCACTACTCATTTGTGCTTGTGTCCCTTTTGGATTAAAGAAAGCTTGAGCATAGTTTTCAACATCAATATCTGTATAAATTCCATTACCTTCTAAACTTGATTGAATATCATATACAATATTTGGGTCTGTAATATCATCAATCTCACTTGTAGTATAGTATGGTTCAAATGCTTCTTTAATATCTTCAATATCATTCACAAAGTCTAATATAAAAGTCTGTTCTTTTCCTGCATAAGTTCTATTTAGTCTTGATAGTGTTTGAACACAATCTACACCACCAAGTTTTTTATCAACATACATAGCACATAGTTTTGGTTGGTCAAAGCCTGTTTGGAATTTATTAGCTACTAGCATTACTTGATACTCATTTGTATCAAATGCTTTTCGCATATCTCGACCTTTTAGATTTGGATTTAGATTAGCTTCTGTGTATTCTTTTTCTAATCCTTCAACATCATCTTCAACTTTTCCTGAGAAAGCTACCATAACTTGCATATTTGATAAATTGTTTTCTCTTATATAATCATCAAAGGCTAACTTATATCTTACTGCACTTTGTCTACTTGAAGTAACCACCATTGCTTTTGCTTGGTTATCTAGTAGATGGGATATAGTTGATATAAAATGCTCTATTATTACTTCTACTTTTTGTGCGATATTATGAGGATGAAGTGTAAGCCATTTAGATATCTTCCTTTTAGCTTTTTTACTCTCAACTTCTGTATCTTTTGATTTATCTTGATGTTCTAATTCGTAGAATAATTTATAAGTAGTATAACCTTTTAGTACATCTAAAATAAAGCCTTCTTCTATTGCTTGTTTCATACTGTAATGATGAAAGGCTTGTGGTTTATTCTCAATACTAGGTGGTTGTGTTGGATCAGGTAGTACACCAAACATTTCTAAAGTTTTAGGCTTTGGAGTTGCTGTAAATGCGTAATAGCTTAAATTTGCACTATTAGCTTTTGCTTCAAGTTGTGCATTTATAATATCTTCTACACTAAACTCTTCATCTTCACCAATTTGTTGTGAACTTAATACTTCTTTTAGTTTTTTAGCTGTACCACCTGTTTGTGAAGAGTGTGCCTCATCTGCAATAATTGCATATTTATTCTCTTTTAGTGTAGTTCTTTTTTGAATAGCTTCAAGTATGAAAGGAAATGTTTGAATAGTTGTAATAATTATCTTTGCACCTCGTTCAAGGGCATCTGCTAATTGTGCTGATTTAGATTCGTTTGAACCTTCTCTACTAATTCCTACTACAACGCCATCTTTATGCTCAAAGCTTGAAATAGTTTCTTGTAATTGGCTATCTAATACTGTTCTATCTGTAATTACAATTGTTGAATTAAATACTGCATGGGCATCATTATCGTGTAATGTTGATAATTGATGTGCTAACCATGCAATACTATTACTTTTTCCAGAACCTGCACTATGTTGGATTAAATAGTTATGTCCTGCACCTTTTTGTTTTGTATCCCAAAGTAGTTTTTTTACTACATCTAATTGATGGTATCTTGGGAAGATTAATGTTTCAGAAATATACTTTCTTCCTGTATGATCTTCTTTATCTTTTATTTCTAGGTGAATATATCTTGAAATGATATTTAGCAAGGAATCTTTCTGAAGTACTTCTTCCCAAAGGTATGATGTAGCATAACCATCAATGTTTGGTGGGTTTCCTGCACTTCCATCCTTCTTACCCTTATTAAAAGGTAAGAAGAATGTTTTATTTCCTGCTAGTTTTGTTGTCATATATACTTCATCAGCACTTACTGCAAAGTGAACTAAACATCGTTTTTTAAACTCTAATAGTGGTTCACCTTTTGGAAGTCGATCTTTTTTATATTGGATTATTGCATCTTGGATATTTTGAGTAAAATCTGTTTTAAGCTCTATTGTTGATAGTGGAATTCCATTTAGAAATAGAACAATATCTATACTTTTTTTATTGTCTTTTGAGTAATACACTTGTCTTACTACTCTTAATATATTTGCTTTGTATTTTTCTTCTAATTCATCATTTTCAAGTTCTGGTTTAAATTGGCATAGTTTAAATTTAGAACCTATATATTTTAGGTCATGTCTAAAGTAATATAGTGAGCCTTTTTTATCAAGCTCACGAGCTACAAACTTACAAAGAACATCATCAACTTTATCACCTTCTCTTTTAGCCATCTTTTCATAAGCTTTTGGTTGTGTTGTTTTAATAAAAGAGAGTAAGTCTTCAGGATATAAAGATAATTCTTTATCATAGCTTTGACTTGTTCCTTCAATCCATGTTGTTGAACTAAGATATTCTACTATTTCTGTTTCAAATTGGTTTTCTTTGTGTTTATCGTGTATGCTCATTACTATCCTCTTAAATTTTTAAAACTATCTAATTAAATAAACCATATATTGAAAATGTAAATTTTATTAAATGCTCAAAGGTATTTGATGTATCATGATACAAGCAAAAAAAAACTGAGATTATTCCAAATAATATAATTGTCCACTTCCAAAGAGGGTCATATTTTTTTAAAGTATCTTGTATATATTTTACATCTGATTTATGATCTTTATCATCACTGAATAAGGCTCTAAAATTATCAGGTTCAATTATATCTGCATATCTCTCTTTAAAATTATTATACTTTTCTTCAAATCTTTTAGTTTTACTTTCAATATCAGTAATAGTGTTTTTTCTATAAATCCAAGATATTATAAGCATCGCCATTGTTATAGTTGTAACTTCAAATGTAAATACATTTACAAACTTTTCTTTATCAATTGCTGTTACAATAATGATTGAAAGAAAATAAGAAATAAAAATAAGCAAACTATTTTTCATAGTATCAACAAAGCTTTCAGAGTGAGACTCAGCCTTAACTGACATATCATGGATAAATGCAGAAACTTGATTTTTTACTTCCAAATATCGTTGCACATTCTCTTTTAAGTAAATATCAAAATTAGATTTTATTGCTGTATAAACATCCCCTTCAATTTTATTAAAAGTATTTTCTTTCATATGTAATGTTAATAAATTTCTTGCGATGCCAAGTTTATCACTTATGCTTGAATGATTCTCATCATGATATATCCAAGTATAGATTTTAAATAATTGTATTAAATTACTAGTTTCTATATTGTCTAATGTAAATGAATCTTTTATTGTTTTATATCCATATAACTTATAGTTTAAACAATTAACTTTAAACTCCGAGATATCCGCAATAAAAGTTAAAACACTTAATAAACATAGCTTATTAAATAGTAAATTCAACTCTTCGTCATCAGATTCATTTATTAAAAAAAAATCTTCTGGAATTATATTAGGAACATTGTCTCCTGAAACAAAACAATAATCTTTTCTTTGCTCAAGTATTTTATCTCTATCTAAAATTACGGAACATTCATCTTGTTTTCGAAAAGTCATTTTTTTAGTAGAAAGATTAATTCCTTTGCCATCTAAAAGTTCTAAATAAACTTGCCCTTTTACAGAAAAAACACTATTGTATTTTTCATAACATTGAGTTAAAGTATTATAGTTTTTTAGCCATTTTTTTAAATCATCTGATGAATATATTGAAATTTCATTACTAACTATACTTTTACTAATTTCAACTCTAAAAGTATATACATAATCATCTTCAAATGATTCTGATAAATTATCATTTATTGATTCTATGTTTCTAAAAATTACTCTACTATCACCTTCATAATCAATAGATACAAGTAAATTATCTCTATGGCTACAACTAGAAAATACTGAACTTAGATATTCATTTGTATATAAAAAAGAAATATCTGAACCAAGTAATTCACTCGTATATGTAAATGTTTCAAATGTTTCTTCAATAACTATATTGTTTTGATTACCAGCTGTTTCAAGTATATTTATTAATTTCATAACGATTTCTTAAATTCTTCATATCCAGTTTCTGTATAGATTTTTAAAAACTTTCTTTCCCCATCAATATCAGGTACAATTTTATTTTTAAAATCTGGAATTTCACCTTTAATACTTAGATCAACATTTGTAATTAGAGGAATAGTTCTTTTTATTCTTGCTTTTACTTCTTTGCTATCAACTGTAAATTCCGTATCAAATTGTCTTTCACCATTTTTCATTTGTACAGCTCTTATTTTTGCTTCAAGAGCTTTTTTGTATGCTTCTTTTTCTACTTCACTTTTACCATCTAACGGCTCAATATCTAAGTTTCCAGTTGTTCTTTGAATCATTGAGTTAAATACAAATTGTTCTTCTGAACGAAGATAACTTACAAGGTTGTTTCTAAAATACCAATAACTAGGTAAATCTTCTTTAAATTCACTCTTTAATAATTCTTCTACTTTAATAAAAGCCTTTTTAGTGTTTTCTGTATCATTTATCAATGGTTTTAACTCTAAAAAATCATCCCACCAGAACTTAGCCGCACCTTGTCCTTTTGGTTTAGTGCTATCTGATAAGAAGAAATCATTATCAATGTTATTACCATTTATTTTACAAATCGATGTTTTTAAAATAACATGTTTTTTAGGTAATCCTCTTTTTTCATCAAATGTATTTTCTTCATAAAAATCAATATAATGTATTTTAACTATCGCATAATATTTAACACTATCTTGTTCAAAATAAGTTACTACAAGTCCACCTTTCTGAACATCTTGGTCTAATTGAGTTATACGAGACTGAACATCTTTTTCTTTGTTTAGTAATCTCTTTGCTATTGTATCCCCAAAACTTACTCTTTGTACTGCATCATTTGTAGTAATCATACTTTTAATATTAGTTAAAACTTGAGTTGTTGACTCTTTAATCTTATACTGTCTATTAGAATCTGAGAAATAAAGATTACTCATCTTTTCTTCAACAAAAATTTTAACATTATCTAAAAAAGTTTGGTCATCATTATGTGCCACAATATCGTTGTCTGTGTCTATACTATAATAGTGTGCGAAAATATTTCTATACATTAAAATCCTTCTTGAATAAGTATACTAAAGTAACTCTTATTATTATAACTCTCTAACATCAATTTTACCTGTAACAGCTGCACTTATAAGAGCTGTTCTTTTTTCTTTTAAGAGTATTATTGATTTATTGGCTTTTTCTATTAGTTTATCTATTGTTGAAGTTTTTTCATCAAGGTAGTTTGCTATTTGTTGTTGTTCTTTTTCAGGAACAATTACTAAGTCAACTTGAGAAAAGTTTTCAAACCTAAGAGCTTGTCCATCTCTTACTAAGTTAGAAGTACTTTGCAATGCTTGAATATATGTAACACTTTTAAATAAATATTTAAAATAGTCATGAACTACATGTTTAATAGGAATTAATCCAATATATGCTGAACTTACACTTCCTGAATATTTACATAGTTCGAGTCCACCTTGAAAACTTCTCATACTTATTACAAAATCTCCAGCTTCTACATGTTTAAGGATTTCACTTCCCTTTAATACTAAAGTAACTTTTCTTCCTTCCAATCTCATAAATTCTTTTTGATATATAACACCATGTTTTTGAGAAGCGGTTAATTGCTCATCACCTTTTCTTATTTTTTCTTTTCTAGCTTCAAAAAGTCTTCTACTTTGAACTATTTTCCAATGTTCAGGAATTTTACCCAACCATTTAACACCACTATTTTTTCTTTTTACATTAGAATTAATACCTTTTGTAACGGCATCAGATATAACTGATTGTTTTTTTTCTTTTAAAAGCTCAATAAGTTTTGTTTGGTTTTTAAGTAGGATATCAATTTCAGCTGATTTTTTATCTAAAAAATCAGCTATCAGTTTTTGTTCACTCTTTTCTGGATTAGGGAGTAAAACTGAATTTAATTTATCCATAGGTATTCTCATACGTATAGTGTTCAATTTACCTGAATTAATTGATTCTTTAATCATAATCCCATTGCCTAATCCATATAAACTTTTTTGAAAGGATTCAGATTGAAATATATTATTAAAATATTCAACACTGTTTTCATTGTTTCTTGGTCTTAACATATAGTAAACGGGACTAACTGCACCGAAATATTTAGATAATCCTACTGAACCTGCAATAACATTCATACTATTTAGAACAATATCTCCAGGATACGCTAATTTATAGGCAGTTAAATCATCTTTTGATTTGTTACCACTATTTCCTTTTTCAGAATAAGGAATTACTCCTTTATACATACAAAGAGAGAGAATATTACTTGTTTTTATTGGATTATTATTTTCTTTTCTTTCTTTTAAAAGTGATTTTAAAGAGTTTACTTTCCAATGCTCAGGTATGCTTCCTAACCATTTTATACCACTATCTTTATACTTAGAATACTTCTTATATTTCATGAAGCATTCCAATTATCTCTTTTGTAAGAATATCTAGTTCTTCATTTATTATATCAAGTTCTCTTGGTGGTACATATTCGTAAAAATGTCTATTAAATGGTATCTCATAGCCTACTATTCCAACTAGACCATCTTTATCATCTTTCTTCTTAGTGTCAATCCAAGCTAGAGGTACATGAGGTTTTACTTCTCTATCAAAATACTCATTTATATCTTGATTTAATGGTACATTCTCATAATCTCTTAAGTCAGCATTTGCTTCAAGTATACCTTTAGAGTCTTTACATAATTCTGCTTTATCATCATGCTCTGATAAGTGTTTCTGTAATAGTTTTAGGTTTGAAGCTGTTAGCTTAATATCTAACTTACTTAGCAACTCTTTATTAAACTTAGCTCTAGATAGTATTTTCTCATCATCAAAGCTTTTAAGAGCTTCAAGTATTTTATAACCAATAGTTTCTAATTTAATAAATGCTTTATCAGCCTTTAAAGCTTCAAGTCTAATTTCATCCTTAGGATGGAAACTTAACTGTAGCGGTCTCTCAACTGTAATTCTTCTATATCCAAAGGCAGTAGTATCAAATAGCTTAGACTCCTTAGATTCTATAAAATCTCCATACATTTTAACTATATCATCACTTTGACTTTGACTTAGTTGCTTACTTTTACTTCCAAGAGATTTTTTCATACTTTTACCCATACTTGACGCATTGATTAATTGTACTTTATTTTTTCGATGTGTTTCTTTATTATTTGACAGTATCCATATATAAGTAGTAATCCCTGTATTAAAGAACATATCAGTTGGCATTGCAATAATAGCTTCTAAAAGGTCATTTTCTAAAACATATCTTCTTATTTCACTTTCACCACTTCCTGCACCACCAGTAAATAGAGGTGAACCATTTAAGATAATACCAATTCTACTTCCACCATCTTCTTTAGGTGTCATTTTAGAAATAAGGTGAAGTAAAAATAGAAGTGAACCATCTGATACTCTTGGAAGTCCAGCTCCAAATCTACCATTAAAGCCTTCTATCTTATGTTCATCAGTAACAATCTTCTGAACTTTCTTCCACTCTACACCAAATGGTGGGTTTGATAGCATATAGTCAAATTTCTTATTTCTTAGTTGGTCATTACTTAGAGTATTACCTAATTTAATGTTTTCAACTGGTTGACCTTTAATCATCATATCCGCTTTACAAATAGCATATGATTCAGGATTAAGCTCTTGACCAAATGTTGCTAAAGAGGCATTAGGATTGATTTCATGGATATATTCACTACCACTTGATAAGAAACCTCCCGTACCTGCTGTAGGGTCGTATAGACTTCTTACAACGGCATTTTGAGTAAGGGCTTTATCATCAAGTGTAAATAATAGTGAAGTAGTCAGTCTTACTATATCTCTTGGGGTGAAGTGCTCCCCTGCTGTTTCATTTGACTGTTCTGCAAACTTTCTAATAAGTTCTTCAAACATTAACCCCATTTGATGGTTTGATACAGTTGAAGGAGTTAAATCAAAGCTTGCGAACTTCTCTACAATTAGATATAAAAGGTTATTGTCATTTAGTTTGTCAATTTGAGCGTTAAAATCATACTTTTCAAAAATTTCTCTTGTATTTTCACTAAAACTATTGATATAGCTTTCAAGGTTATCTCTTAGGTTATTAGAATCAGCCATTAGTTTTGATAAAGTGAACTTTGATGTAGCATAAAAACTGTTGTTTGATTTTCTAACTAAAAACTGCTCTAAAGGAATACCTAAATCCTTTCTCGCTTCAAACTCTTTTAATACATCATCTCTAGTTGGCTCTAGAACACACTCTAGTCTTCTTAACAGTGTAAAAGGTAATATAATCTTTCCATAGTCTGATTGCTTATAATCTCCTCGTAGTAGGTCTGCTGTACTCCAAATTAGTGCTGATATGCTCAATGTATGTTCCTTTTGAATTAATGGCTATATTATCCCTAAGTTATACTAAGGGTATACTAAAATTAATAATAAAAAATAATATATTACAATATTCTTCTCATTCTCAACTGATAGTGAAAGTAGTTAAACTATTTACGTCCTTGGTCTACCCATATTACTCTTAGGGCTTGGCATCCTACCTCTAGCAAATGCTCTATCATTCATATTACTTTTAACTGGTGCAATGTCTTGTTTCCCATCATCTTTACATAAATAATTAACTGCAATATCAAGGTTCTTTCTTTTCTCAATATCTTTATGTTCTAGCATACCTACACCATTCTTATCTCCATACTCTTTCTTAGCCTTAATATTGCAATTGTGATAACTACCTTTCTTCTCTGTAATATCCTCTTTCCAGTATTTACCAATGGCTATTGCCTTGTTAGTGTCATTTTTTATCTTCTGACCATCATAAAAGAATATTGTATGAAAGTGCATCCCTTTATCCTTTGTATACTCTTTTTTACAAATGTATCCAACTTGGTTATCAAATATGGAAGGCTTACTTCTTCTATTGTTCAACATACGATTAAAGTGATTATTTGCATCATCAAGTGTTATATCATCACTATATGGCTTCTTGTAACTTAAATCAACTCTTACTACATTTAACTTTGAATACTTATCCTGTAGTGCATCTATGTATTTCTTGGTACTATCTAATCTTTTATTTACTACTTTTTTATTTGACATATGATCTCCTTAATTATTTCATTTCATATAAAGGTATAAATTAATGTATACACTATTTATATATTCACTTGATGCAATAAGATATGGTAATGTTATCTCTTTTACTTGTTAATGTTATGCTAGATATAATTATCCTTTCATGTTAGATAGTGTTAGGTCTATAGCTATTTATAATATTTATATATATATTAATAATACTTATTACCTAAACTCATCAAATACAAATGTTCTTACAAACTAAGGTATACCAAACTTAGATGTATCGTAATCTAGTAACCATCATTAATTATTGATATATACAGAGTTAGGAATTAAAAAAGAAAAAAGAAACTACAGCTACCTCAAGTAGCCGTAGAATATTTATTACTATAAATAAACCCTTTTAATCCCAGAGATGTAACCTATTTCTACGTAATTATTTTCTTTAAATAAGGTTTTCATCTCTTGGAAAGTTGGTTGTTTTAACACTTAATTATCCTTAAGTTTTAATTTACAACATAAACTCAATCGCATCTTTATTTGTACCAGTACACAATCCACCATCAGTGATATTCACTTCTAAATAGTAGCCATCTTCATCCTTTTCATCGCTAGAATATATATTTATCATGTATCCACCATCAGCAGCATCAAATACTTCATAATATGAATTGTTGTATTTAAACTCTACTCTTTGATATATGTCTAAGATTTTAGAAAGTGTACTAACTGCAAGCTCTTTATACTCACTGGTCTGTAGTAGAAATTCCCATCCTTCTTTAGTCCAGTTTTCAAAGCCTTTCTTAGCTTCATCTTCTAAATATTCCTTCTTTAAGCTCATGACTTAAGCTCTAAGTTATTATAATTACCCATAACTAAGCCACCTGCTGATTTGAGCTAGGTTTCCACCATTGTTTAGAGGAAGAATCAAATTTAAAGCCGTTACTCTTTAATAAATCTCTTTGATTGTAGAGATTATTACCTATTGCGACGGTATTAGAACCTTGTTGCATAAATGTTATTCCTTGTTCAGTTAATAAATTAAGTGAATTCCCTTGTGTTTGATTTATATACTGAGTTCTTTTCTCTTGTGATTGAAAGTTCTGTTGGTTTGAAGTTCTAGGATTTTGATTATAATTTTGTGTTTGATTCTGTTGAGCTACTGCATTTACAACTTCAAATGAACTTGCATACTCCGTACCACCAAGAGATAAACAAGCTAATGCTCTACCAATACTTGAAGTCTCACCATTTTCTAAGGCTGAAGAAGTATTAATAAGATTTTCTCCTCTAAACTCTTCTGCTAGTCCTGTTGCAATAATAACACCATCTGGAGTTGTAATCTTTGTTTGAACTACTACTCTAATCTCATCATCATGTAAGATATTGGTAACGATTGAATAATCAGGAAAGTATTTTCTAAATACTGCCATACGGCTTGATACTTGTGTATATGATTTTCCTTTTATATCAATAGTAGGCATATTCTTAAGCTCTTCTACTGCTTGCTGTAATCTGTGTTGTTCCATTACTTACTCCTTAAGCTGCAACCATTAATTCATCTTGAGCTAATGGTACTTTTCTCTTATTTATTCTGATCGTTGCACTTTTATGAATTAGCTCTATTTTCATATCAGCATAGTTTTCTACCTCATGTCTTTGATCTGCAGACAATAAGGCTTGTTCTACTGCTTCTTTATCAAGTTCTATTGTAAAAAATCCAGCTTTAATAAGTTCATCTTCATTAAGTATTTCAAGCTTTGCTACACTTTTATTAGCTTCACCTGTAGCTGTGAGACTTGATATTTTAAGTCCTTCTAATTTTTCTACTCCTAGAGAAAGAAGAGCCTTTGATACTTCTTCTTTAGCATAAGATTTAGCTGTCTCTATTTGCTTCTTTAAATTTGATAATATCTTCTGTTGCTCTTTGATATATTCAACCCTTACATCTAAACTAATAAATGCATCTGCAATTGCATCTGCTTTCTGAAATGACGACATTTTGGGTACTTGTAATATATTCATTACACTTTGATAGAAATATTGTTTGCTTTGACTGTTCCCAGTATGCAACGCCAATAAATCTTGTTCCAACTGTGGTGTATATTGTGTTATTAAATTTTTCATAGTATTTCTCCTTATGCTGCTAAAACATCAATTGTTTCTGGTTTCTTGATTTGATATATTCTCTCTGCTAGATTGAATAATCCAACGTTGATGTCATAATCCTTCTTTAAAGATGTGATTTCTTTTGATTTGAATTTTCTTCCTGTGTCTTTATTTACCCCAATAACATTATCTGATCGTATAAGATTTTCTTGAATGATATTGAGAATTGTGTATATACTTTTGTCTTTCATGTCTTGTGGTCTTTGAGGTACAAGTAACTGATTATAATCCACTTCCAAATGATCTGGGAATTTTAGGGGTAGAGATAATCTTGCGAATGTTTGCATTTCCCCATCTGATAGCATCAAAGATGAAAGTAGTTTTACTTTTTGTTCTAGTTGTGGTTTGATATCTGTGATTTTAGTTATTATTTCATCAAGATTATTCTCAAGATTTCCAATGTGTCTTAAGGTGTGCGAGTCGTATGTATCCCCCAAAATAAGGCCATTTTGACAGCAAAAACGGTACAGACCGATCGAGATTTGGAAGGCTTTAGAACGGTCAAAAGAGTTGAAAAATAATATTTCAACCGCAGACTCTTTTTCTTCAAGATAATCATCAAAATGTCTTAGTCTCACAAGGTGTACTTGCTTGTTTTCTCTTGATGAGTCCTTAATTGGAGCAACTTGAATTGATGAGACATGCCAATTATGTTTCTTTAATTCATTTATTACATCGATACTAGAAATTAGTGTGTATTTCTCAGATGCATCTTCATGTGGAACAGTATTATATAACACTGGATAATTCATCAGCTCAGTAGCTGTTAGTGGTAATTTTGACATGGTAATCCTTTATTTTTTTGTTTTGATATAAAGAGTTGAGTATTATTTGTCTAGACATCTTCTGAATCAAGAGATTCTTTGATTACTGTCGCTGCAATTATAATTACAGCTAAAATGGGTTTTAAATCCATAATGTGTTTATGCAATATCAATTGGATTATAATTCGAGTTGTTGACGACTTTTATAATCCTTGGGTTTTTACTCAGGTCATATTGACCATATATCAATCGTCTTAATATGGCTTGTGGTTTTGAGTGAATTTTTATATCTACAATCATGCTTCCTCCTATAGGTTAATTCATCTTTAGAAAATAATTTTACCTCTTATATCTCTTGGAATCATATATAATTGAAATATGGACGAAACTTCGATTATTGTGTGATTTATGTAAAAAATACTCAGATTATTAGTTTAATACTGGTTATTTAGGAAAGGAACTGGTATGAAGTTAGTATGTGAAGAACATTACCAGTGATAAACTAGTTTTAACTGGAATAATTTATGAATTGTAAGAGTTTAAATAACTAACGATGAAGTTTATACTTAGAATAGAAAAGACTAATGTTTTATGATTAAGTTAATGATATTAGATAAAGATTTATTTAAATTTGAATAGAATAGGGTAATTCATTTATATATTGATTCTATAGGGGGTAAAAGCATTTTTTAGTGGTTTTTACTATGGTTATACCGTTAGTTAACTTTTTCTCTAGTTGAAAGTTTATAGACATAAAAAAAGGCCCGATAAAATCGGACCTTTGGATAGATAAGGAATTCTTACAGTCTAGATTCGTATCGTCTAAGCATGTATAATCTCTTAAGCATTTTCTTTCTAGCGTTTATTTTTTGTTTTTTTCTGATCTCTGTCATTGGTTCAAAAAATCTTCTAGCTCTTGTTTCAGTTACAATAAGATTTCTATCACATTGCTTCTTAAAACGTCTGTATGCTTCGTCAAATGATTCACTATCTTTAACTTTAATGCCTGGCACTAAAATCACCCACTTTCTTTTTAAATTTTAGGGTTGCATTATATTTAAACTTTACTTAATT